>JAJPJZ010000170.1 GCA_021323935.1 Terriglobia bacterium
CGCTTCGGCGAAGTGGCCGATGCGGCACTTGGCCATCACCGGCACTGAAACCGTGCCCATGATCTCGCGGATCATCTTGGGATTCGCCATGCGCGCCACGCCGCCTTCGGCGCGAATGATGGCCGGGACGCGCTCTAGCGCCATCACGGCGGCTGCGCCGGCCTGCTCGGCCACCTGCGCCTGCGCCGCCGACATGACGTCCATAATGACGCCGCCTTTGAGCATTTCGGCGAGGCCGACTTTCAGCCTCAAGCCGTGCGCACCGTTGCCGCTCGATCCGTTATTGCTGTGTTTTTCAGCCATCACGTAGCTCCGGGCCTCACACGCCATGGTGGTTTCCGAAGGCCGGAATCTGCCGGGGAAGCGTGGAGGGAATCTTTATTTTACATCCGGAGCAGCGCAAAACCCTAGCGGAAGCTAGCCGGCCGGCAGGGCACTCACGAACTCGCGTGCCTGCTCGAGCGTCATGCCGCGCTCGGTAAGCAGCACGGCGGCGCGGCTGCCTTCCTGCTGCATCAGGCCGAGCAGCAGATGCTCGGTGCCGATGGCGCTGTGGCCGTGGCGATCGGCCTCATCAAGCGCAACGCTGAGCGCCCGCTCGCCTTCGTCGCTGAGTTGCATCTCAACGGAAGTTGCGAGCGCTTCGCCCGCGCCGGCAAGCGCGTGAATCTGCCCGCGCAAATCTTCGATGCGCTCATCGGGTTTGAGCAAGGTGTTGGCCAGCACCGTATCGGCGCGCAGCATTCCCAGCAGCAGATGCTCGGTGGCAATGGATGCGGCGCCGCAGTCGCCGGCTTCCATGCGCGCGTAGAAAATGGTCTTGCGCGCCTTCTCGTTATAACGATCAAACATACATGCAGTTCAAAAACCAGAATCCGCCACATCGCGGCCGAGGCGAGTTCACCTCGCCTTATTTACCAAGAAGTCGCGCCTGCTGTTGCGACTGATATGCCGCGCAAACATAGCATGCGGATCGATGGCGATGAACAGGCCTTTGCTGCGCGCCAGCACGTCGCCTGCCTCGTTGCGAATCTCGGCGGCGTTTGAGTGCCGCCGGCCGCGCACCCGCACCTCCCATCCTTCCACGACCAGCGGCTTGCCCAGCGGCACCGGCTTCAGGTACTCAACTTCCATGCTGCGGGTCAGCGCGATCACCGAGCGCAGCTTGTTCACCTTGCCCATGGCTTCGTCCAGGATGGTGGCGATGATGCCGCCATGCACGTGGCCGGGTGGGCCCTGGTATTTCTTCGCGATGCGGAAGCGCCCCACGAAGCGCTTGCGCCCTTCATCAAAGCGGAAACGCAGGCGCATGCCTTCAGGATTATCTTGCCCGCAGCCAAAACAATGGTTGCGCGGCGCGCGGTACTGCGGCGTGTCGTGACCCTGGCCTGACTTGCTCATCGCAAGCAAGAATAATGAAATTCAAAATTGAAGTTGCAAAATTCCAGATACAGAGGAACGTAACGGTTTTGTTGAACTGATCCGGCAGTAAGATCTCGGAAGCTGCAGACCAGCCGGAGGCCTTATGCGTGAACGCGCGCTCAAAATCGTATTGGTCGTCGTAGGGCTGTTCTTCACTGCCGCCGCTTATCCCGCTCTCGGCGGCCTGCGCAACCCGGCCAACTCCGATACCGGTGACACCATGCAGATGGCGATTTACGCCACCCTCGGCGTCTTCCTGCTGATCGCGGCGCGACGGCCTTCGGGGCACCGCAGCCTCATCGCCTTTGCCGCATGGTCGAGCTTCGCCCACGCCTTTGTCATGAGCGCACTGGGATTTGAAATACCGGAGCTGCGTACGGGATTCCTCATTGGCTCGGCGATCCTCGTGGTGATCGGCGTTGCCCTGATCGCCCTGGCACCCGCGAAGACCGGCGGGCCAGCTTCAGCCCCGCCGGCATAGCTGAATCAAATTGCCTCTGCTCATGCGCTCTCCGGCAGTTGCCAGTCAGGGTCGCGACGGCCCAGCACCACGCGATGGCAGTGCAGCCCGCTGCGCTCCCACATGTCGCAAACCGAAGGCCGGTCGTCGATTACGAACGCGATCCGCTGCAGGTCGAGCGCCTGCAGCATCTCCTCTTTCACTACGAAGTCGGGGCGGCGGTCGCCTTCGCGTCGCATCAGGATCTGCGCAAACGGCAGCTTGTACTTCTGCAGCCACTCGATGGTGTTGCGCAGGTACTGCTGCGGGCGGCCGGTGACGATCACGATGTCGTAGCTGCTGCTGAGCTCGCGCACCCACTCGGCAATCGCCGGGTTGGGCTCGTCGGCATCCATCGCCGCAAAAAACGCCGGCCAGTTCTTGCGCTTGCCTTCAACATGGTGCTCGCGATGGCGTGAATCGGCGAGCGTGCCGTCCATATCGACCAGCACCATGCGACGCTCGGCGCGCCAGCCCGCGTGACAGGCGAAAACGCGCGGCCTGCGCCGGGTTTCAGAGTTTCGAGGCATAACAAGTAAGACGCAAATCGCCGCCGCCGTGGCTCTGCTGTTGCGGCCGGCCCGCGAATTTAAGCGAATGTAATAAGATGCTCCGGCACACGTCATGTTTCGTATGAGCAGCACTGCCGCATCGCCCACCGCCGAAGACCCCATCGCAAAAAGCATTGTATGGTCGGCGCTGGCCATTGTTGCGGCGCTGGTGCTGGGCGTCGGACCGGTGAGCAGCACGGTACTGCATCACATTGTGCAAACCGCGCCATACTGGCTGGCAATTGTCTGCCGTCGACGGCGCTGGGCAGCGTGGTTCGCGCTCGCCTGCTTTGTGTTCTGGCTGATCATCATGGCCGCAATATGGGCGTTCCTGCTGCACTTGCCGAGCTTCGTCAGCGGCCACTTCTCGCCGGTTGAAGTTGCCATGACCATCCTCTGCGGCATCGCATCGCTCATCGGAATCGCCGCGGCAATCAGGACGCGAACCCGCTGGCCGCTCGCGCTCGCGGCATTCGCAGGAGGCGCGGCGGCGCAGTTTGCCGCCTTCCGCATCAGCCAGATTCCTTTCATCTGGAAGCATTAGCGCGGCTGCGCCACGGAACCACGGATCGCCGTGAGCAACGAAGCCGCCTGCTCCCATCAACTAACGTCTGCATGGCCGAAGGTGCTCTCCATAGGCGCCGCAGCACGCACTCCCGCGCCGGCGTGCTTGCCGAAGTTGCATTGTGCTTTGCGCTGCTCGAGTGTGCCTTATGGACGCGCCGCCCGGCGCAGACCTGGTGGGGCGTGGCGATGCTTACGCTGGTCGCCATATTTACGCTCGTGGGCCGGCGCAGCGCGCGCCGGCTCGGGCTGACCGTTCGCGGCCTGAAATCCGCACTGCTTGTATTGCCGCTTGCGGCGCTCGCCTGCTGCGCTTTGCTGCTGCTGGGCTGGAGCTGCGGCTGGCTCCATCCGCTCTTCATCTCCTCGCGTTTGCGCGGCGCCGGGTACATCTTGTGGGCGCTGGTGCAGCAGTTCATGGCGCAATCGTTTTACTTTGTCAGGTTTGAAGAGCGGATGCCGAGCCGGCGCGCGGTGTGGGTTTCAGCGCTGCTGTTTTCGCTGGCGCATATCCCGAATCCCGTGCTGCTGCCGGCAACATTCCTCGGCGGCCTGGGATTCAGCGAAGCCTTTCGCCGCTGGCGCAACCTTTATCCCATCTGGGTGGCGCACGCGGCTTTAGGAATGTGCGTCTCTGCGGCCTTCCCGCCGGCCTGGACTCACCAGATGCGCGTCGGCCTCGGCTACTTCTTGCTGCGCCGCTGAGCAGCCGCGGTCAAGCTCGGCTCCGATCGCGCATGGCTTCATCTGCGGGCCGCAGCATCCGCGCCATCGACCACTCCACCAGCGCCGGCGCCGCCTGGTAAAGGTGAATCAGCGCGCGATATCGCGCCGGCACAATTACTTCCTTCCTGTTCCTCAAGCAACCCTTCAGCACTGCCTCAGCTACCGCTGAAGGCGGCACACTGCGCTTCTGCGGCCGCGACGGCGAGAGGCGCATGCGGTCGCTGCCCTGGATCGCGTTCACCGGAAAATCGGTGGCGATGTAGCCGGGACAGACCGTCATCACCCGAATGCCGGTGTTTCGCAGCTCGATTGCCGCAGCACGGCCGATTGCATTCAGCGCCGCCTTGCTGGCCGAATAGGCCGCCATAAACGGCACCGCGATGTGCCCGGCAACGCTCGAAATATTAATCACAGTCCCGCCGCTTTGCCGCCGCATCTGCGCAATGGCGACCTGCATGCCGTCGATGGCGCCGAATACGTTGGTATCGAACAGGGCGCGATAATCGCGGGCCCGCATCTTCTCGACGGAATCAAGCAGCCCGTGCCCGGCGTTATTGACCCAGATATCGATTCGCCCAAAACGGCCAACAGCGGCCTCGGCCAGATTTTCCAGGTCGCGCCGGGTGCGAACGTCAGCCGCGAACGCCAAAGTTCGCTCCGGCGCGCCGATGCGCTGGCGTGCAGCCTCGGCGCGCTGCAGATCGCGCGAGGTGATGACAACCGAAGCGCCTTCTGCCGCGAAGAGCTGCGCAATGGCTTCGCCGATTCCCATAGATCCGCCGGTGATGACCGCAACTTTGTTTCCGAGCTTCATGTTCCCTAAGCTACACAATTCTGAAACCCCGCAATTACAATTTCGGTGTGCCGCTCATTCCGCTGTTTCCGCTTGACCTTGTGCTCTTTCCCGGCATTCCTCTGCCTCTGCACATTTTTGAGCCGCGTTACAAAGAGATGATCGGTGAGTGCCTGCAGCAGAAATCGCCGTTCGGCATGGTGCGCGTGCAGGAAAAGGCCGTCGCTGAAATCGGGTGCACGGCTGAAATCGTGGAGGTCGTAAAACGGTATGGCGATGGCCGGCTCGACATTCTGACGCAAGGCAAGCGCCGTTTTGAAGTTCTGTCGCTCGACCAGGAGCGAGCATTCTTGCGCGGCGAGGTGTTGTTCGTGGATGACGAGGCTTCGCTCTCTTCTTCTGCGGCGCAGGCGCGCGCCGGTGAACTCCACAGCCAGATGATGGAGCTGCTCGGCGGCAATCGTGAAATGCTGGGTGATGAGAGCGTCAACTTGTCGTATCGCCTGGCGGCCGCCATTCCTACCGATCTCGATTTCAAGCAGACGCTGCTCGGCATCCGCTCCGAAAGCGAACGATTGAAGCTGCTGATTGAGTATTACGAAGCGGTGATTCCAAAGATCACGCTCGCCATGCAGGCGCGGCGCAAGGCGGGAAGCAACGGGCACGTGCGCTAGGCGCGTATAATCCGCTCAGAGCACATCCTGAGGGCAGCGCGGAAGTGGGCGTTGCGCACGGATTTGGAGGTATCGTGACCGTTTCCCACCCGCTGCCTTCAACCCTCGGCGATTTGCGGCGGAGCCAGTTCAGCGAACCAACTTTGCGCAGTCGCCACGTTAAGGACGAGTTGCGCGCCAACCTGATCCAGAAGCTTCGCAAGCGCGAAGCCATTTTTCCCGGCATCGTAGGTTATGACGACACCGTGGTGCCGCAGATTACCAATGCAATTCTTTCGCGCCATAATTTCATCCTGCTTGGCCTGCGCGGCCAGGCCAAAAGCCGCATTCTGCGCGCGTTGACGGCGCTGCTCGATTCGCACCTGCCTTACATTGCCGGTTGCGAAATTCACGATAGTCCTTATGAACCGATTTGTCGCCGCTGCCGCGATCTGGTTGCGCGACAGGACGACGCCACGCCCATCGCATATCTCACGCCGGAAGAACGCTACGTTGAAAAGCTGGCCACGCCTGACGTCACCATCGCCGATCTGATCGGCGATATCGATCCCATCAAGGCGGCGCGTGGCGGCCACGAGCTCTCAAGCGAGCTGACCGTCCACTACGGCCTGCTGCCGCGGGCCAACCGCGGCATTTTTGCGATCAACGAACTACCCGACCTGGCCGGCAAAATCCAGGTCGGCCTGTTCAACATCATGCAGGAAGGCGACGTGCAGATTAAGGGTTATCCCGTCCGCCTGCCGCTCGACGTCATGCTGGTGTTCAGCGCCAATCCTGAAGATTACACGGCGCGCGGCAAGATCGTGACGCCGCTCAAGGACCGGATCGGCAGCGAGATTCGCACGCATTACCCCGCGACCATCGAAGAAGGCGTCAGCATCACTGGCCAGGAGGCGTGGACCGAACGCGAAACCTCCCACGGCCACTCCGAACTGAAGCTGCATGTGCCGCAGTACATTCGCGAGATCATCGAGCAGATTGCCTTCTGCGCTCGTGAAGACAAAAAAGTTGATAAGCGCTCCGGCGTCTCGCAGCGCCTGCCCATCAGTTGCATGGAAAACGTGGCGTCAAACGCCGAGCGGCGCGCATTGCTGCACGGCGAACGCCTGGTAGTACCGCGGGTGGCCGATATCTATGCGGCCATGCCGGCCATCACCGGAAAGCTCGAACTCGAATACGAAGGCGAGATGAAGGGCGCCGATTTCGTGGCGCGCGAACTCATCCGCGCCGCCATCGCCCGCATCTTCGACCAGTACTTCGATTCCGGATCGATGCAGCAGATCGTGCAATTTTTCGATCTGGGCGGCGAAGTCAAGCTCGATGATGCCGCGCCTGCCGCCGACGTTCTGAGCAGCGTCAGGAATATTCAGGGGCTGACGGATAAATTAACCGCGGTCGGCGTTAAGCAGAAAGATGCTGCCGAGCTCGTCGTGTCGGCGGCTGAGTTCCTGCTCGAAGGTTTGTACGCCCATCGGCGCATCGGCCGCAGCGAAGAGCGGGTGTTTACCGCGGGAGAGAAGCAGCCGAGGCGAGCTGAAGCTGCCTTCGGCGGCCGCGAAAGCAGGGAACCGGACCCTGGGCAATTTCGCCGCGGGCGCGGCGGTTACAACTAACACCGCGCGGCATGATTCGAACCATAAAGTCTGTTGAAGGGAAGTACCACAAGGAGAGAAACACAATGAAACGAATGCGTGGAGTTGTACTGGCAGTCGCGCTGCTGTTCGGGGTTGCTGCGGTTGCACAAAGCGATCCTCATCAGGGCATGGGGCAAGGCAATGGCCAGGGCCAGGGCGGCCAGATGGGCCAAATGGGCCGGCGCGGAATGCCTTCGGTTGACGAGCAGGTGAAGATGATGACCGAGCGGCTCAACCTGACCGACGATCAGCAGTCCAAGTTGAAGAAGATCCTGGAAGACCAGCGCGAAGACGGCCGCAAGATGATGGAAGACCAGAATATGTCGCGCGAAGACCGCATGGAAAAGATGCGCGCCAACCGCGAAGAAACCAACAAGAAAATTCGCGAAGTCCTCAACGACGATCAGAAGTCAAAATTCGACCAGATGATGCAGGAACAGCGCGACCGTATGCGCCAGCGCGGCCAGGGCGGAATGGGCAGCGGTGCAGGTTCACAAACCCCTCCACAGAACCCGCCACTCTAATCCAAATCTAAAAAGGCCCGGCGATCAGCCGGGCCTTTTTCCTTTTCCATGAAGTTGCTCGCCGCCGCTACTTGGGATCGGGCATTGAGCTGAGACCCCGATCGGAAGCGTAGTAGCCTTTGCGCGCGCGCACCGTAAGCTGCTGCCCGTTCTGGTCAGCCTTAAGCGAAATCTGCCGGTAATGGCCGTCAGGCTTGAAGTCAGCCGGGCGATACGCGATCAGGTAACGGTTTCGAATAATGTCGTGCAGCTTATCGAAGCGCTTGCCGAGCAGCGAAATTTGCCCGGGGAACATGGCCTCGCCGCCCGTGCGTTCCGCGAGCGCCTGCAGAATATGATCGGCGGTAGTCGTGGGCTGGCCGTAATCGCCGTTCCTGCCGGTGGCTTCTTTCGTGCTGATGGCGTAGAGCGTGATCCCGCTAGCGTTCGCAACCTGGATCACGTTGCGCAGCGAACTTTTGCTCGAATTGTCCTCGCCGTCGGTAAGCACCACAATGACGCGCGCAACCCGTTCTTTATCAGGATACGCACTCAATTTTTGGCACGCATACAGCACAGCGTCAAACAGCGCCGTGCCGCCGCCGTTGGCCAGGTGGTCGATGCCGGCAGCCAGGTCATCAAGGTTCGACGTGAATTCCTGCGTGACGGTGTGGTCGTTTGAAAATCCGATCACCAGCGCCAGGTCGGCAGGATTGGTCAGCATGCCGCGCAGGAATCGCGTGGCTGCCTTCTTCTCAAACGCAAAGCGCTGCTCCACCGACCCGCTGGTATCCACAACTAGGGCGAGGCGCATTGGCAGCTTGGCCTGCGGCGCGAACATTTCGATGTTGGCCGGCGGCTTGCCGTCGTCGCGCAGTTGAATGTCCCCTTGCTGCAGGTCGATGACGTAGTCGCCGTGGCGCGTCGCGGTAAAGTACAGTGCCACTTCATCGACGGTCTTGCGGATCGTGAGGCTCTTGCCGGCGCTCGGCGAGCCGGCACTCTCCGGCAGTGGCGCCGTGACCGGCCCTGAAGGTGCTACGGCGCAATCGCGGCAATCTTCGTCGCCTTCAGTTCCAAGCGACGCAAGCTCGCTGCGAAGCCGCTCAGAATCGGGGAACGTCTCAATCTGCTGGCCGGCGACCAGCCCTCCAGCCGGCTGTTGCGGGCCGCCGCCGCTCGGAGTCTGCACCGCTCCGTTGCGATATTTCGCCAGGATATCCAGGTTCTGCTGCGCGTTCGGCGCCAGCGGATTGTGCGGATCTTCCTGCACGAACAGCGCGAATTCGCGCTGCGCCACCGTGTAGTCGTGAAGCGAAACTGCCGCCGAGGCCGCGATGTAGTGCGCGTTGGCAAAGTTCTTGTGATCGAGCGAATGCACCCGTTCGGCCGTCTGGATAGCGTGATGGTAGTTGTGAGTGTTGTGCTGGACGTAGGCCAGCACGGTCAGCGGTTCAGGGTCGCGCGGCCTGAGCGCGACTACCTTCTCCAGGTCTTTTTCTGCGTCGGCAAAATTCTGTTCCGCCAGGCTCAACCGCGCCAGGTTGAGGTACGACGCGGGAAATTTGCCGTCGAGCTTTGCCGCTGCCTCAAATTCGCTGCGCGCGAGCGCGTTATCTCCGAGTTCCTCGTACGCGGTGCCCAGGTTGTTGTGCGCCGACACAAACTTGGGATAATCGGCAATCGCTTTATTCAGGTAAGTGACCGCGTCTTTCGTATGCTGCTGCTGCAACGCGGCTACGGCCTTGTTGAACTCGAGCATGGCTTTGACCGGCGCGGCAAGATCCAGCGCCGATACCAGGCCGTCATCCACCATCTTCTGCGCTTTGGCGATCTGCTCCTCGCGCGCTTTGCGCTCGCGCTCCGCCGTCTCAATATTCAGCAGCGCAAAATCGAACGCCTGGATGGACCCCAGAACGCCGTCGCCGCCGCCGGCATTAATCAACGGAGGCACACCAATGTTGACGCCGGCAATGGGGACCGGCACCACTCCGCCGCCGGCTTGGGCGTTCATGTTCGTGCCGCTGGCGGCGATCAGCAGCACCAGGCCGGAAAGCAAAATGCACTTGAAAAGGCTCATGGGCAAACCCTGGCGGGCAGCGCCAACGATACTACCACTGATGCTGCCCTTGCCTGCAGCGGCTCGGCCACGTTTTCCATGTGCGTTGGCGGCGTATTTTGGCGTGTTGTCACATCCCCGCACCCCAAAGTTGATTCAAAGCAAGTAGCTGGTTGGAGGCTCTAAATGTTGATTCTGCTGCTTTTGGTGTTGCTTCTGATGGTGGGCGCGTTCCCCCGCTGGCCCTATAGCCGTGGCTGGGGCTATTATCCAAGCGGCGGCCTGCTCATTATCCTGGTGATTTTGCTGGTCTTGCTGGTTGCCAGGTAACTGGAGCGAACCATGCGTGCCTTGTTGTGGATCGGTTTAATTGTCCTGCTTCTCGGGATCGCCTCGTTCTTTGTCGCGGTGCCGCAAAAGCACGAAGAAGGCGTCAGGATCGGCGGCGCCAGCATCGGCGTGCAGGCCACCACGCATGACAAGCTTCCGCCGTGGGTCGGCGGCCTGCTGGTCGGCGGCGGCATCGTCATGATGGTGGCCGGCGGAGCCGCACGCCGCTAGCCTAGTGATGGCTGCCGCTCAGCTCGCGGACAATGTCGCCGACAAATGCCTTGGCGTCGCCAAACAACATTAACGTGCGGTCGAGGTAGTAGAGCGGGTTGTCAATTCCCGCGAAGCCCGGGCTCATGCCGCGCTTGATCACCATCACGGTCCTGGCTTTATCCACATCGAGGATGGGCATGCCATAAATCGGGCTGGCCTTGTCGTCACGCGCCGCGGGGTTGGTGACGTCGTTGGCGCCGATAATCAGCGCGACGTCGGTCTGCGGAAAATCGGCATTGATTTCATCCAGGTCGAGCAGCCGATCATATGGAATGTCAGCCTCCGCCAGCAGCACGTTCATGTGGCCCGGCATTCGTCCCGCCACCGGATGGATGCCGAACTTCACGTCGACGCCCCGCCGGCTGAGTGAATCAAACAGCTCGCGGACCTTGTGCTGCGCCTGCGCCACCGCCATGCCATAGCCGGGAACAATCACCACTTTATTGGCCGCTGAAAGAATGCCGGCGGCTTCTTCCGGCGTGGCGCTGCGCACCGTGCGCTGTTCCGCCGCTCCCGCCGCCGAGGCCTGCACCTGCCCAAACGCCCCAAACAGCACGTTGGTGAACGAGCGGTTCATCGCCTTCGACATGATGACGCTCAGGATGAACCCGCTCGATCCGTCAAGCGCGCCCGCAATAATGAGCAGCTTGCTGTTGAGCACAAAGCCCATGGCCGCGGCCGAAAGGCCGGCGTAAGAGTTCAGCAGCGAGATCACGGTCGGCATGTCGGCGCCGCCGATCGGGATGATCATCAACACGCCAAACGCCAGCGGCAGCGCCACAATGAAAGGGAAGAATGCTGTGTGGCCGGGATTGGTGATCAGATAAATGGCAAACGCCACCGCCACGCCCAAGATGCCCAGGTTCACCACATTGGCGCCGCGATAGGTGATGGGCCGCTGCGGCAAAATTTCCTGCAGCTTGCCCGCCGCCATCAGGCTGCCGGTAAACGTCAGGCTGCCCAGGATGACTTCAGCGCTCAGCACCGCCATGGTGAAGCGCGGCAGGTCAGGCACTTCGCTGTAGTAATGAGCAATGCCGACCAGCGTTACGCAGAATGCTCCGAAGGCGTGGCTCAGCGCCGTCCGCTGCGGCACCGCCGTCATGGCTACGCGGCCGAGCGGCACGCCCACAATGCTGCCCAGCACCAAGCCAATAAAAATCCAGCGATAATGCAGCACCGCGCCGCCCGGCCCGCGATAAAGCAGCGTGCCTACAATGGCCAGCGCCATGCCGATTTCGCCCGCCCACACTCCGTGCCGCGCCGATTTCGGCGACGACATCCACTTGAGCGAAAGAATGAACAGCGCGCTGGCGGCGAGGTAGAAAAACTCGATCAGCAGGTCAATGCCGTGCGCCATCATCATTTACTTGCCCGCCGAAGGTCCCGCAGGCCGGCTGGATTTGAACATCTTCAGCATGCGATCCGTGATGATGAAGCCGCCCACAATATTGCTGGTCGCGGCGATGATACCCAGCGTTCCCAGCACCGTGGTGAAGGTGCTTTTGCCTTCGCCCACCAGCAGGATCGCGCCCACCACCGAAATCGCGTCGAGCGCGTTGGTCAGCGACATCAGCGGCGTGTGCAACAGCGGTGAAACCCGGCGAATGACTTCAAAACCAAGGAAGCACGCCAGCATGAAGACGAACAGCGCATTGATAATGTCAGGCATTTTCGTGTCCCAAGTTTGCTGCTCTACGTGAAGCCTTCACCTGCCAAGCAGCGGCTAGGCGCTCTTGACCGCCGGCTCCGGCAGGTTCAAAAACTGCCGCACTCGCGCATTCACAATTTCGCCGCCGTTAGTCACCAGCGTTTCCCGAACAATGTCGTCAGCCAGGTTCAGGTTAAGCTGGCCGTTTCTTACCAGCAATTGGACAAACGAGTTCAGGTTGCGCGCGTACATCTGGCTGGCGTGATACGGCACGCTGCCCGCCACGTTGATCCGCCCGATTACGGTGACGCCGTGCTCAATCACCCGCTCGCCCGGCTTAGTGAGCTCGCAGTTGCCGCCGCGCTCGGCCGCCAGATCCACGATCACCGAACCAGACGCCATGCCCTGCACCATGTCGCGCGTAATCAGCACCGGCGCCTTCTTGCCCGGAACCACGGCGGTCGTAATCACCACGTCGCTTTCGGCAATCACGCGGCCCAGCAGTTCGCGCTGCTTCGCATAAAACGCCTCATCCTGCGCCCGCGCATAGCCGCGCTCATCCTGTGCGCCCTGCGCTTCAATAGGCAGCTCCACAAATCGCCCGCCCAGCGAGAGCACCTGCTCCTTCGCCGCCGGGCGCAAATCGTAAGCTGAGACCACCGCGCCCAGCCGCCGCGCCGTGGCAATTGCCTGCAGGCCCGCAACTCCCGCGCCGATCACCAGCACGCGCGCCGGCGTAATCGTGCCGGCAGCCGTGGTCAGCATGGGGAAGATGCGCGGCACCAGGTCAGCGGCAATCAGCACCGCCTTGTATCCGCAAATCGTCGCCATCGATGAAAGCGCGTCCATGCTCTGGGCGCGCGTCGTGCGCGGCATCAGCTCCACCGCAAACGACGTCACGCCGGCGGCGGAATTTCGTTCAGCACCTCAAGCGACCCAAACGGCCTCAGGAAGCCGATCAGCACCTGTCCTCGGCGCATCAGCGCCAGGTCAGCGCGGCCGGTCACGTCATTCGATCCGTAGCACAGCACCTGCGCGATGATTCCCGCGGCCGCAAACACCTCATCACGGTGCGAGGCGATGCGCGCGCCTTTGGCCGTGTAATCGGCGTCAGGATATCCGGCCTCATCGCCGGCCCCGCTTTCCACCAGCACCTCAAGGCCGGCCTTGGCCAGCATCGGCACCACCGCCGGGACCACCGCCACGCGGTGCTCGCCGGGAAACGTCTCTTTGGGAACCCCAATGATCATGGAAGTCGCAAGCAGGACGAATGATTCTATCGCGAGCGCCCGCAGTGTGCGACCACTGCGGCGCACCGCCTC
>JAJPJZ010000286.1 GCA_021323935.1 Terriglobia bacterium
GCGCTTGCTTTCGGAGATAGCGCTGAAGAAGCCGGGCAGCGGGCGCGCGCCAGCCTGTTCCGCGGCTTTGACGATGCCTCCAACACCTACTGCGATGAGTGGCTGTAATGGCAGCAGCGCTTTCCCTTTCCCGCCGGCGAGGCCTTCGATCAACTCGCCCGCACCAGCACCGCGGTACTGCGCACCCACGCCGACAAGAGCTTTCCCGGCGGAATCATCGCCAGCCTTTCTATTCCATGGGGAACGGCCAAAGGCGATGACGACCTGGGCGGGTACCACCTGGTTTGGCCGCGCGATGTCGTCGAAACCGCCGGCGGCCTGCTCGCGGCCGGCGCAAAAAATTCGGCGCTGCGCGTCTTCGATTACCTGCAGTCAACCCAGGAAGCCGACGGCCACTGGCCGCAGAACCAGTGGCTCGATGGTTCGGCGTATTGGCGCGGCATCCAGATGGATGAAACCTCGTTTCCCATCCTGCTGCTCGACCTGCTGCGCCGCGAAGGCGTGCTCGACCACACGGTCGGCAAGCGCTACCACGACATGGTCCGGTTGGCTGCCGGGTACCTGGTGAAGTTTGGTCCGGTCACCGATCAGGACCGATGGGAAGAAGATCCGGGCTACTCGCCGTTTACCCTGGCGGCTGAAATTGCCGCGCTGCTGGTGGCAGCCGATTTCGAAGAGGGGACCGGCAACCCCGAAATGGCGCAGTACCTGCGCGAAACCGCCGACATCTGGAACCAAAGCATTGAGCGCTGGACGTATGTCACGGCGACTCCGCTGGCGCGGCAGTTCCAGGTGGAAGGCTATTACGTGCGCATCGGCGAGCCGGACGATCCTGACGCCGCTTCGCCCATGCAGGGTTACGTTCCCATCAAAAACCGGCCGCCGGCCGACACCAACAAGCTTGCCGCCGAAATCGTGAGCCCCGATTTCCTGGCCCTGGTGCGCTTTGGATTGCGGGAGGCGCACGATCCGCGCATCCTGAACACGCTCAAGGTCGTCGATGGGCTGCTGAAGGTTGACTTGCCCAGCGGACCCGGCTGGCGCCGCTACAACGGCGACGGCTACGGCGAGCATGAAGACGGCAGCCCCTTCGACGGCACCGGCATCGGGCGGGTGTGGCCGCTGCTGACCGGCGAGCGCGCGCACTACGAAATCGCCGCCGGCAACTTGGACCGCGCCATGGCGCTGCGGCAGGCGTTTGCTTCGTCAGCCGAGGGCAGCGGCCTTATTCCCGAACAGGTTTGGGATGCGCCCGATATTCCTGAGCTCGAGCTCTACTTTGGCCGGGCCTCAGGCTCGGCGCGCCCGCTGGTCTGGGCCCATGCCGAATACTTGAAGCTGTGCCGGTCGCTGAATGATCGTCGCGTTTTTGACCAGCCTCTGCAGACCACGACGCGATACCTGGAGAAGAAGACCACCACCGACCTGCAAACCTGGCGCTTCAACAACAAGTGCCGCTGCCTGCAGGCAGGCAAGCGCCTGCGCATCGAGCTGCTCGCGCCGGCGATGGTGCACTGGTCGAGCGACAACTGGCAGACTTCGCGCGACATCAGCACGCGCTCGACCGGCCTGGGCATTCACTACGCCGACCTGCCCACGCAGGCGCTCGCCGCAGGCGCGGTGGTTGTGTTCACCTTCTATTGGACGGAGGCGCAGCACTGGGAAGGCGCCAACTTCTACGTCACGGTGGAATAACTCGCGGCTTATTCCACCGCCCAATAGAGCGAATTGAACAGCAGCGGAATCGTGGCGTGCGTCTGCGCGCGATGTTGCGGGCGGATGCCGAACAGCACCACGCGGCCGGGGTTCATATCGATTGACACCACGGCGGCGCGGCCGCGCATAAAATCTTCGCCGCGCAGCCAGCCCGAGGCGTTCACGTCGGCGTTGGGATAGCGCGCCACCACGCTGACCTTCTGCGACGAAAATCCATTGGTGAGATCGAAAAACGGCGAGTTGATGTAAAAGCCATAGGTGTCGGGCGCTGCCCCGTAGCCGATGGGGTTGGAAGTATCAACCTGCAGGTTCACGATGGTGCCGGGCGCAAAGTGCTGCTCGCGATCCAGCCCGTGCTTCAGCTCCTTCACCGGCAGCGGCAGCTTGTCAACCAGCAGGTTTGAGGCTTCTCCGAGCGCCACGATGGTGCCGCCATGGTTCAGGAAGTCGCGCAGCGCTGCCCAGCCCTGCTCGCCGATGCCGCCGCGATATTCGGGAACGATGGTCTTGAAATCGTATCCGTTCAGGATTGCGCGCTCCTGCTGGTCAGGAATGATGATGGCATCGTACTTTTCGCGCAGGTTGCCGGCCCTGATATCGGCGTTGTGGATGGCGGTATAGGGCAGCTCGTAATGCTCGAGCACCCAGCGCGTCCAGCCTTCGTCGTTATCGGCCATGTAGGTTTGGTAGAGTCCCACCCGAGGCATCTTGAGCGAGGTCGCGCCGTCGCATGCCCCGTTGCGCGCGGACTCGAGCTTCACGTCGAAGCCGGCGGTGGCTCTCTTCCACTGCTCAGGATTTGCGGTGGTGGTGGCGTAGATATCGGCGCCGCTCCTGCACAAGCTGACGTTCGCGCCCGACTTCAGCAACCGGTTCATCGCCACGGCGCTGCTGGCGCCGTTGTAGGGAAAGCGAAACCCGCTCGTCGTCTTTTGCGCGGCCAGCGTGAGCGCCGGCGTGCTCTTCAATTCCTGCAGGGCGAGGTTTTGCGGTAGCGGAGTGGCGGCGAAGGCGGTGCTCACGCCGAACTGCATGCCCAGCGACCAGGCTGAAACGTCGTAGGGCGCTTCCGCCGGCGCGTTGGGAGCGCGGCGAACCTCAGGATAAGTCTGCTTCTCCACCATGTCCTTGGCGTAACGCGCAAACACCTGGTTGAACGGAACCACAAAGGCGCCGGCGGCGTAGTGCCGGCCGTCCTGGTCGAAATCGGCTGAAGCGCGATACACATCGACGCCGGCCATGCGCAGCTTATCGACCAGTTCAACCGCTTCGTTCGGGTCGTGCTGGCCAACGGTTGGAATCAGGATGGCGTAGTGCTTTTGCTTGTCTCCGCCGATTTCGCCTTTTTCGCCTTGCTCGATGGTGTGGCGATTGATGTCGTAAATTTCGTGCAGCAGGGTCAGGCGCGAATCGGCGGCCGCCTCAAGCAGCGCCCAGGTGGCGGTGAGCTCGTAATCCACAATGTCGCGCAGCCGCCAGGTGCCGCCCAGCCACGGCCTGGGATATTCGGTGCGCGCGCGTGTGTCGGTGGGCGGCGGCAGCGGCTCATCAGGATGCTCAAAACTTCTGTTGCGTTCGGCCTCGAACTGCTCCGGCGACATCTGCTGCGGCGGCGGAGCCGGGCGCGAGGGGTCGGCCATCTGCTGCACCACCGGCGTGGCAACGCGCGCGCTGGCAACTTCAGTCAGCAAGCCAACCTGGTTGTGCCACCAGCCTGACCACGCCATCGCTCCCTGCCAGAAATTTGTGTAGGTGGCGTTGTAGATGATGCCGGTGCGGCCTTCCGCTTCGAGCGCCGCAGCCTGCTGCTGCCCGTAAATCGTGTTCAGCCGGTAAATCAGCGGATCGACATTGGGATTGATGGGATCGGTTGCCGGCATGGTGAAAATGCGCGGCCCTGAGCTGCCCTGCTGGTGCTCATCGAGCCAGATTGCCGGGAACCAGTCGTGCCACAGGATTTGCGCCGCCATCTGCGACTCTTTTTGCGAAAACAGATACATGTCGCGGTTGTTGTCGTGGCCGACATACGGGTGATAAAGCCGCGGCAGCGGTGTGGCTTCAAACGGTGTACCCACGACCTGGTTGTACCAATCCGTGACCATGATCTGGCCGTCAGGGTTGAGTGAAGGAACGAGAAGGAAGATGACGTTGTCCAGGATCTTCTTAGTGCGCGGCGAATTATCGGTGGCAAGCTGATAGACCAGCTCATTCACCATTTGCGACGAGCCAATCTCGGTAGAGTGAATGTTGTTGGTGATCAGCACCACGGCTTTGCCGTCGCTGAAAATCTGGTCGCGCTCGGCGTCAGTGGGCTGCCCGCCCTGGAAGTAGAGCTTGCGCTCCAGAGCCTTGAGATGGTCGAGGTTCCTCAAATTTTCAGCCGAGCTGATCTCCACCAGCACAAACGGATTGCCGTTGGTCGTCGGCCCCAAGTTGTGGAAGCGCACGCGGTCGGATGAGTTCGCCATCAATTGCATGTATTCGACGATCTTGTCCCAGCGCGCCAGCTTCTTGTCGGTCCCCATGCGGAAGCCGAAGAATTGGTCGGGTGACTGGACCTGTGCCTGCAACGCCGAGGAAACCAACAGGAATGAAAGCAGAACGAGGCGGAGAACTCGCATGAAAGCCGCTCCTGTAAAGGAATCGCGGCATTCTACAGGCCGCTTTGGCGGCGAGCAATTGCATTGCCGGTTAACCGCCGCAGCGGCGGGTCCGCGCGCGCGAAAGTTACCTAAGGCAAATCCCCGGGCGTGTACTGCAGGCCTGGTTTGAACGCGAAAAAATTATGCTAAAGTGAGCAGGTATTCTGGTTGTGTTGCTGTCTTCCGCAATTCGATTCGCGGTGCTGGCCGCCCTGGTCTGCGTGATGGCGATCTTCTTTTGCCCCGCAGCGGCCGGCCCCTACGCATGCACCCACGGGCCGGTAACCGCCTTCCGGGCGCGCAGATTGGCGCTGGTCGTGTTCACACTGCTGGTGGTTTGCGCCACTGCGCTTGCGCAGGCGATCTCGGCCGCGATCAATTTATTCCGCATCCGGAACCGCCGCGCCGCTCGAGATGTGGCGCCGAGCTGCACTCAGCGGCTCTCCCTGTGTTGCTCGTTGCTCTGCTGAGACTTTCCTGATCGCAGAGCTTCCGTGGGCGCCTGCCGCCCTCGACGCCAATCCTTAAAACATCTATGGAGACATCGCTATGAAGTCGAACTTCGTTCCAAAATTCATTGTTCCTGCCCTCACATTGACATTTGCTCTAGCCGGCTGCGCGAAAAAGCACGTCGCCAGCAACACGCCGCTTCCGCCGCCTCCTCCGGCCGCGCCCACGGTCGCATTCAGCGCCTCGCCCGCTACGGTGCACGCCGGTGAAGCTGCCGAGCTGACGTGGAACACCACCAACGCCACTCAGATCAACATTTCAGGAATCGGCATTGTGCCGGCCTCAGGCTCGCGGCAGGTCACGCCGGCTGAATCGGCCACCTACAACCTGGTTGCCAGCGGCCCCGGCGGCAGCGCCAACGCAAGCGCGCGTGTCACCGTGCTCGCCCGCCAGGCGGCGCAGAACAGTGACGCATTCAACACGCGCGTTGCGCAGAGCGTTCACGACGTCTATTTCGACTACGACAAGTACGTGGTGCGCGACGACCAGCGACCGATTACGCAGGCTGACGCCGACTTCCTCAACCAGCATCCTGAAGTCAGCATCCTGATTGAAGGCCACTGCGACGACCGGGGCTCCGCGGAGTACAACCTCGCGCTCGGCGACCAGCGCGCCAACGCCGTTAAGGAGTCGCTGGTGAAGATGGGCATCTCCGCTGAGCGCATCCATACCGTCAGCTACGGCAAGGAGCGGCCATTCTGCAGCGAAGACAACGACAAGTGCTGGAGCGAGAACCGCCGCGACCACCTGGTCGCCAGCATCTCTCACTAACGTGAATCAAACGGGATGGGCGGCGCGCCGCATGCCGCCCATTCTCCCAGCGTGAACGCCTGCGCATTGCCGCTTCATCCCGCCACAGCTTCGCTCGGCAAACTGCGCCCGCGCGCACAGCCGCCCCACACACAGGCCGACAATCACTTCGCAAAGTTCCGGCCGCGCTCCATGCGAGAATAAAAGTTCACGGAAGCGCATGGGGTCCGGTGATCCTCCCGGTCTTCAAAACCGGCGCTCGACGGGTTTGCCCCGCCGAGGGTGAGTTCGACTCTCACTCGCTTCCGCCAGCTTGATCATCAAGTATCCGCAGGCGACGGCGGCCGCCGGATTCAAATCATTATGGTCAGTGGTCGTCGCGGTTGCTTTCCGGAGCGCTGTTATCGGCGGGCGTGAAGAACCCGAACAGGCCGTCAGCTTCACCCTGGAGGCCGGCGGTGAAATAGAGCCAGTTCGTCGGTCCGGCGGCGGCGCCATTGCCGAAACGCAGCGCCCAGAGGCGGTCATTCTGCAGGGCATGGCCGTTGGCGTCGCGCAGCAGGCCGTCAAAACGGCCGCTATCGGCGTCATACACGGCGATTTGCCCGCTGCCCGCGTTGCCGATGAGCAGGTGATTGCTGAAGAAACCGAAATTCGCCGGCGCCAGGGCCACTCCCCAGGGCGCGTTGAGCCAGGGACCTGCTTCCAGCCTTTGCAGGAGCTTGCCGGCGGGCGAGAACTTATCGACGAATCCATGCCCGGGGAAATCAGCGTCATCGTGCTTGGCTGCGTTTTGCCTGGCATACGTGACGTACAAATTGCCGTTCACTTCCTGCACGTTGAATGGAGCGTAGCCGGCGGGGATTTCGCGATCGAAAAAAGGGCGGTCATCGCGGTCACGGTCGCCATCGCCGGTGAGATCTACCGGCTGAAAATTCGTGTCATACACCTCGATGCGACCTGCGCGGAAATTCGTGACGTAGAGAAAGCTCGGACCGCCGGGCGACATCGCCGCCACGGTCGCGCCCTTGTACACCGCTCCGAGCTCAGCGCTGGGATTGACGGAATTGTCGATGATCAGGACGGCATCGCCATGGCCGGGCCACGCTGAAATTGTTCCTCCTTCAGTGACGAAGGTGAAGATTGCAGTTGATGTACTTCCACCTGCGTTCTTGAACTGAAAGGTAGAGCCGGCGCCGGCTCCGCGCGTAAAAACCACGCCTGTCGGGGTTCCGGTGCCGACGGCATTTCCTGTTGCCGGGTCGCTGCCGATGGGCGGGATGTTGATCACCAGCGGAAGAATCAACCCCTTGCTGCTGTTGCAAACCGGATTGCCGGCTCCGTCGAGGGTGAGCACACCGGTGTACAGCGTCGAGACGCCCGCATTGTTGTCGGCGATCCACCACGGGCTGGTTGAACTCGCTATCAGGCCCCAGGGGTTCAGCAGGCGAGGGTTTTGGCAGGGCGCCAGGCCCTGAATATCAGAGACGAGGTTGGTTTGCTGGTAGGCCTGCGCCGCTGCCAGTCCGGCAAGCGCAAGCAGCGTGAAAGCAATCAGGCCCGGCTTGCGCAGGGTCCTGATGAGATTAAGAGCATGCATCGCGTGTCCTCCGTGAAATCGTTTGGACTTTGGCCGGGCGAACAGGGTCGGCATTTACGCGGCAATCAAGTTGTCAGGTTTGCCTCAGCGGGTTCGGGTGCTCGATCATCGCTTGTCGTGGAGCCGTTCCAGAACCTGACCGCCAGTTCGCATGTGCAGCGTAGCGGCCTGCGGAGCAGGCGGTTGTCAAACGCTTGTCGTGGAGATGTAAGAAGTTAGCGGAAGACGACGTCGGGCGGGAAGGCTGGAGCGACATGAACGCTGCAGCCGCCATTGCCGGTGGCGATCAGCCGGTTTGCAGCGCGGCTGTGATGGCCAGCGCGATGCGCTCCCACTGCTGCTGCTCGTGGCCGAGCTGCTTCGTGCCTTTTTTTGTGAGCTTGTAATACTTGGCGCGGCGGTTATTTTCCGATTCGCCCCAGGATGCGCTCAGCCATCCGGCCTCTTCCATGCGGTGCAGCGCCGGGAACAGCGACCCGGGCTTCACCTGGAAGGTACCGCGCGTGATCTGCTCGATGCGCCGCGCAATGCCCAGGCCATGCAGCTCGCCCGGCCCGAGCGCCTTCAGGATCAGCATGTCAAGCGTGCCCTGCAGAAGATTGGTCTGGCTTTCGATCACCCGCGCGCTCTCCTATAGATGCTCTGCAGGAGTATCGGCGCTCTCATATCGAATGTCAATATGTGCTTGCGCAAGCGCTAGCGCGCAGCGGCGACCGCGTCCACGCTCTCCACCTGGTAATGGCGCTGCTGCAGGATACGGACGACTCCCTCCTCGCCGATCAGGTGGGCCGCTCCGACCACCACGAAGCAGGGCGCGGCGGTCTTCATGCAGTTCTCGACTCCATCGGCCATGCGTGGGTTGCGGTCGTAGATCAGCTTGCGGGTGGCGCTTTTCAGCCCGTTGCCTTCTTCAATCATCCTGATCAGCGTTGGCTGGTCGGCGGCAAAGTACGCCCGCTCCAGCTTCTCAGCGTCTTCGTCGCTGGTGTGCAGCGCGGCATCGAGCGATTTCACCTGCTCCTCGTCGTTAAATGAAGAGAGCAGCTTGAGCTGGAAGTCGGCGGTTTCGAGCTCCTGAATGCGCTGCCCCGGGCCGGCCTCGTTCATGAAGTGCATATCGATGCCGCTGTTCGGGTCCTCGCCTTTTTCCATGTAGGGAACAATGCTGACCATCAGCGCCGCCAGCCACGGCCGGAAGCGCTCGAACGCGCCCCGCGGCAACTGTCCATGCCGCACGCAAAAATCATCCAGCGCGCTCAGCACCCCTTTGGGCACGTGCCGCGAGAGGCCGTCGCCCTCCGCATACATCCCGGCCTGCATCATCTCGGTGGTGAGCCGTTGCCGGTCCAGGTCGTTGAGGTTCACTTCAACTACCAGCGTCTTGGAAGCAGCGAACGCATCTTCAATCGCCGGCGGCAAGGGATAAATGCTGCTCGAAGCCAGATGGATGGAGCCGAGCAGGTACGCGGTGCCGGCCGGAGACGTGCCGGCAGGAGACGACACCTTCCACATCATGAACTTGCGCTCCGGCTGCGGCGCCGCTTTCGCGCCGGCGCTGGGCTGTGCGAGCGCTGCGGCAGCCAGCCACAGCAGCACCATGAACGTTCGAAACCCGCGACGCGCCATACGGCCATATTCCGGTACTTGCGTTCCGAGCGCAATCAATTAAAGTGCTGAGTTCCCGAGGCGCGCTGTTGCAGCCCGGGACGTCACGGGATTGTCTTCTTTATGCGTTTACTCGAATACCATCGTGGCCTGGCGCGATGCAGTCGCGCCCAGCGAATAATACGGAGCACTCAATGCTGAAGCGTTCGGTTATGCCGCTATTTTTTGTTCTCCTGCTGCTGGCTTCCGGCCAGTCGCAGCAATCAGGCGCCGGGATGCAGAACTCGCAAGGCAAGCAGGCAGGCACGCCTGCGGCGCCGGCCGATACGCGCGCGGCGCGGCGGAATCAGGAAGGCGAAATGCCCAAGGCGCCGCCGCGGGCTGAGGGCGAAGGGCCGTTTCCGCACTTAATTATTCGCGGCGTGACCTTGATTGACGGCACCGGCGCGCCGCCCGTGGGGCCGGTTGACATTGTGATTGAGCAGAACCGCATCGCTGAAATTCGCAGCGTGGGCGCGCCGCATACCACCATCAATCCGGCGCGGCGTCCGAAGGCCGGGCCCGGCGATCGCGAACTGAACTGCGAAGGCATGTATGCGCTGCCCGGCTTTATTGACATGCACACGCACATCGGACCGGTGACATCGGTTCCGGCGGAGCACTTGTTCAAGCTGTGGATGGGCCACGGCGTGACCACGATTCGCGAAGTGCTGGGCGGCAACGGAATTGACTGGGTGCTGGAGGAGCGCGGCAAGAGCGACAAAAACCAAATCACTGCGCCCCGGATCAAGAGCTACATCGTGTTTGGTCAGGGCGCCAAGCAGCCCATCGTGACGCCGCAGCAGGCGCGCGAATGGGTTGATTGGCTCGCCGGGCGCGGGGCTGACGGAATCAAGTTCTTCCATGCCGCGCCTGATGTGTTCGCCGCCGCGCTCGACGAAGCCAACAGGAAAGGCCTGCGCACCGCCGCGCACCTTGACCAGACCGGAGTTGCCCGCGTGAACGCGCTGACTGCCGCGCGCATGGGCCTGACCTCAATGGAGCACTGGTATGGCCTGCCGGAATCGCTGTTCGTTGACCGCACCATCCAGGATTATCCGCTGAACTACAACTACGCCAACGAGCAAGACCGCTTCGGCAAAGCCGGCGAACTGTGGGCCCAGGCGGCGCCGCCGGGCTCGAAGAAGTGGGAAGACGTGATGGATGAATTCCTGAAGCTGGATTTCACCATCGATCCCACGTTCACCATCTACGACGCTAACCGCGACCTGATGCGCGCGCGCCGCGCCGAATGGCATGAGATTTACACCATGCCGGCCATCTGGCGGCACTATGCGCCCAATCGCGACGACCACGGCTCTTACTGGTATTACTGGACGACCGAAGAGGAGGTGAACTGGAAGCACAACTACCAGCTCTGGATGCAGTTCATCAACGACTACAAAAACCGCGGCGGGCGCGTGACCACCGGCGAAGACGCGGGCTTTATTTATTCGCTCTACGGCTTTGGTTACATCCGCGAGCTTGAGCTGCTGCGCGAGGCCGGCTTCCATCCGCTCGAAGTGTTTCGCTCGGCCACGCTGTATGGGGCGCAGGCGCTGGGCATGGCTGACCAGCTCGGCAGCGTTGAAGTGGGCAAGCTGGCCGATTTAGTAATCGTGCCGGTGAATCCGCTGGAGAACATCGCCGCGCTCTACGGAACCGGCGCGATCAAGCTGAACGACGATGGCACCGTGACGCGCGTAGGCGGCGTGCGCTACACCATCAAGGACGGCATTGTGTATGACGCGCCCAAGCTGCTGGCCGACGTTCGCCGCATGGTGGCAGAAGCGAAGCAGAAGGAGCATTTCACGATCACCCAGCCAGGAATCGACCTGACCACGAGATAAGCCTGCCGGGCGTGGCAATGCGGCGCTGAATGGCACCTCATCTGCCGCGCCCGCTACGGAATTACATATCCGCGCGATGCCACCGCTATGGCAATGCGGAGCGCCGCCGCCCGAGAACCCCTAAATCTCGTCGTAAAAACCCCTTGTGCAATCGGGACGATGCTGGTATCTAAATTGCTGCTTTTTTTGCAGCTTTGTCCCAGGTCAAGATTCGGCAGCGGTAGTGGGGACCGCTGCGAGTTCCAGGCAGGCCCGTTGCGGCCTTTTCGTTCAAAAAAGGTTGGCCACAGCTCAGAAGCAACTTTTCAGGAGGGGGACGATGAGACGGTCTATGGAGAGCGTGTGCCGCGCGAATGCGTGGTACAGCGCACGCAAGCCATCGCTACGGTTGTTCCTTGGGGCGCTCACCTGCGCTCTTTTTTTGTCATTCGTGACGGCCGCGTGGGGTCAGGCCGTCAACACCGGCAACCTTGCCGGGCAGGTATTTGATCAGCAGGGTGCGGTATTGCCGGGCGTTAAGGTCACGATGA
>JAJPJZ010000012.1 GCA_021323935.1 Terriglobia bacterium
CAACTGGTGCAGCAGGGCGACCTGGCGGCCGCTCTGGTGCAGTTCAAGAACGCCCTGGATACGAACCATCAAAGCTCGCTTGCGCATTTCCGCATCGCTGAAGTTTATTTCCTGCAGCACAACTACCAGGCGGCCGCGAATGAATATCGCGAGTCGCTGAACGGCGATGGCGACCCGCGCTGGACCGAGGTTTGGAGCCACATTCAGCTCGGCAAGATCTACGACCTGACCGGCCAGCGCGAGCGTGCCACCAACGAGTATCGCCAGGCGCTCAATACCAACGACAACACCCAGGGCGCGCAGGACGAAGCTCGCAAGTATCTCTCAGCACCCTACCAGCAGGACCGGCAGCGCAACGGCGAATAACCAGCTACAATACGCGCCGTGAGCGCGTCGTTTTCATCTCCGGCGCCGGTTCCGTCGCGACGAGCCGCGGCACCGCGAGCCATTGTTGCTGCCGGCTCGCTTTGCGGCGTTCTGGATATCAGCGCGGCATTTGTGACGTGGTACTTCTGGCGTGGCATCATGCCGGCGCGCATCTTGAAGGGCATTGCCAGCGGCCTGCTGGGGCCGCGTGCGCTCGCGGGCGGCGACGCCATGGCGGCGCTCGGACTTGCGCTGCACTTCCTGATTGCATTTTCTGCCGCGGCCGTCTTCTGGCTGGCCAGCCGCAAACTGCCTTTCCTGATTGAGAGCGCGGCGCGTGCGGGAGTGCTGTACGGCATAGCGGTTTATTTCGTGATGTATTGGGTTGTGCTGCCGCTTTCCCAGTACCGGCGCACGCCTTTCGCCATCGCGCCTGCGGCGGTTGCCGTCGCCACCCACATCGTTTGCGTGGGGCTGCCGATAGCGCTGATGGTCAAGCGCTATTCACGCTGATAATTGTTGAGCTGCTACGTGCGGCGATCGTTCAGCGCGTGAATGCCATGCCGCTCAGCCGCTGCACCGATTCGCGCTCAACTCCGCGGTAAAGCACCAGCACTTTGAAGGCTTCGCCAAGGCCTTCGGGCGTGATCAGGTGCTTCAGTTGCAGCGCGCGCTTGGTGTGCTCCTGCGGCAGCATGCAGCCGTCAAACACATCGGCAAACTGCGTGGGCTCACCAATGCCGATGAGGAATTGCGACTGGCGCAGCAGTGGCATGGCTTCGAGCCCGGCGCGCCTGGCAAGCTGGGCAATTGCGGTGAAGTTGACGTCGGCAGTGATGTCCTGCTCGCCGGGAGAAGCCAGGAGGTTGGTCCTGAGCCTGTGCCGGTGAAAGGCGCGTAGGGTGTCGCGATGCAGCCCGGCTTCGAGCTCCGGGCGCGTGTAGCCGTAATCCACAACGATGCCGAAACCGCGGTCGAACTTTGCTGCAATTTCAGCTACCAGCGCGCGCAATTGCGGTGCTGCTTCAACGCGCTCGCGCGCGCCCGGCGCGACGCCGAATTCGGCCACAAAACGGCGAGCCGCTTCATCAGGTTCGCGCCAGGTTTCACCGAATCCGCCGCTCGCGTCACTTTCGATATAAAGCTGCCCTGGGCCGCTGATGACGTCAACCGGCACGGCATCGAAGAACTCATTGGCGAACACGATGGCAGCGTCGCATTGCGGCGCGTCAGCGATGGAGCGAAACAGGCTGACCCGGCCTGCGGCGATTTCGTCGGCGAATCGCTGCTGCAGGCGGGAATGCAATGACGGTGAGCTTTCAATCAGAACGTAATGCAGGGCCGTGGCAAATGCCGGGAACCTGCCCGCGGCCCAGTTGAGCACATCGTGCGCGAACAACCCGCGCCCCGGGCCGAGCTCGACCACCGTAACGCGACCAGGCGACCTGAGCGCGCGCCACATTTCGTCAAACTGCCGCGCCAGCAAACGCCCGTAAACTGCGTGGACATCACTTGAGGTGTAGAAGTCCCCGTCGCGCCCGAACTGCTCATGCTCGCGCGAGTAGTAGCCCAGTTGCGGGTGATAGAGGCAAAGCTGCATGAATCGCGAAAACGGAATCGCGCCCACGCGGAAGATTTCATCGGCGATGATCTCGCGCAGCGTCATTCGCGGAGTGACTTATTCTCGCGGCTCTGCGGCGTGCGCGTGAACATCTCGATCAGGTAATCGTGGAGGCAGTCATAAAGCTGGCGCTGGAAGGTCCACTCAAACTGCGGGTGATCGAGATCGCGCGGATGCATTTGGAAGTAGTAGGTGTGCACCGGAAGCGAAGCATCCTTGAAGCGAATGATGACTTCAACCGCGTCGCCGCTTTGGCGCGCGTCAAAGGCCAGCAGGGGATGGTCGTAAAGTTCCAACTGGCGCAAAACACGGGCGAGGCGCTGGTTTTCAGGCGGCGGCATCGCCAGCGATTATAGGTGAGTGCGGTCGTGGGGCGGGTGCGCGACATCCGAACTATCGCGCAGCCTGCAACACCGCAGTCGCGGCGCGATCGAGGGCCGTGGCCGCGCCGCTCGCGCCCTCCGGCGTGCTGAGCCGGGCGCGAACTTCGGCGAGGCCGGCAACCATCTGCGAGCGCTCAGGACCATCCGGAATGATTTTGCGCAGCTCGCGCACCACGTTTGCTGCCGTGAACCTGCCTTGCACCAGTTCAGGGACGATGCGCCTGCCGGCGATGAGATTCGGCATGGCAAAATTTGCCACGCGCACCATCCACCGCCCCAGCGCGTAGCTCGAAGGCGCGACGCGATACACCATCACGAACGGAGTGCCTGCAAGCGCCGCCTGCACCGTAGCCGTCCCGCTGGCCACGACGGCAGCCCGCGCGTGCGCCAGGACCGCCCGCGCATCCGTCGCGAGCACGATGCGCGCCTGCGAGTGCCGCGGCCCGGCGCCCGCAGGCTGCAGGAACCTGCCGCTGAAGAGCCTCGCCAGCTCGTTCGCTTCAAGCGATGGCGCAACCGGCACTACGTATTCGAACTCATCGCCCAGCAGTGCCGCGGTGTAGGCCATGCGCGGCGCCATGCGCGCCGCTTCGCTTCGCCGGCTGCCCGGCAGCAGCGCAATCCAGGGCTTCAGCGGATCGAGCGCGAACTTCGCCGCGAACTGTTCGCGCGGCGGCACCTCAGGCCGCTCATCGGCCAGTGGATATCCAACATATTCCGCCTCAATCCCACGCTCGCGAAACCATTTCACTTCGAAGGGGAAAATAACGATCATCTTGCTGACATATCGCTGGATCTGCTTCACGCGCCCTGAGCGCCACGCCCACATCTGCGGACTGACGAAATACACCACCGGAATGCCGCGCCGGTGGAGCTGTTTGGCGAGTCGCAAATTGAAGTCAGGAAAGTCAATCAGCACAGCGACCGCTGGCCGGCGGCGCTCGGCTTCCTGAAGCAGGCGGTGAAAGCCGCGACGGATGCGCGGCAGCGAGCTGACGACCTCGGTGATGCCGACTACGGCGATGTCGTGCGCATCTACGACGGTGTCGCAGCCGGCCTGCCGCATTTCACTGCCGCCGAGGCCGGAAACTTCAAGCTGCTCACCCCATTGCCGGCGCAGCGCGCGCGCCAGCCCGGCGCCGTAATGGTCGCCCGAAGCTTCACCGGCAGAGATGAGCACGCGCACCGCGACAGTTTACAAGGCAGCGCGTGGAGGGCCGCCCCCCACACGGCACGGCATTGAGAGCGCGGCTTCATCAGGCTGCAGCCGGAAGCAATCTGATTCCTGCGCGGTCAGTGCAGCACTGAGCGGACGATTGCGTCGAGGTCGCGCTCGGCCGCTGCCGACCCGCGATAGAGCAGCGCAAAATCGGCGTTGCTGAAGGCGCATTCGTCGTTCAGGCCAAAGCCATTGATGCCCTGCAGGCAAAACGCGCGATTGCCGCCGTGAACAAAGCTGCGAATGGTTTGGATCTGGAAGCCCGATTGTGCGGCAAACTCAGGCGCGTGCGCGCGAAAGTTGTCGTAAGCGGATGGATTCGAGGCGGGCAGCGCCATGAACGAAACCACGGCATCCTGCGCCAGGGGCGTGGCCAGGTGGTGGAGCTCCGGCTGGCCTTTTGGCCATCGCGCATACCAGCTCTTTGGAACTTCAATGCTGCGGCCGTGCCAGCCGACCGCGGTTCCGTGCACCGCATGCCACAACCAGGTTGTGACCGGTGGGATCCAGTAGCGGTACCAAAGCACCAGAATGATGGCCAGCAGCGCAAACGACACCCATGGCTTTCGGCGGCGCCTGCGCGTCAGCAGATCAGCCCGGCTTACCGCAGGTGCGCGCTTATCGGTGCTTGGCAAGAACTCTCCATGTGCTCCCGGCGCCCGCGGCTGCCGCGGAGCAGTTACGCTTCAGCGATTTCTTGTCTGAAAGATTGCGCGGCGAGGCGTGCTCCAGCGTAGAAACCATCAGTGCTCCGGCGGCGGGAGTATGCACTCGGCCGGCAACGATGTCGCGCGCGGTCACCTGGCGCCCATAAACCTTGCGGTTCGCCGAGCCATCCTGGCGCAGGGTCGAGCCCTCGAGCGACACGCCGGCAAACAAGCCGCGCGCACGGGAATACGAAAGAATTTCAGCGCGCATGAGGGCGTCGGTGGCAGCCTCGGCGTCGCGGCCTTTCGGACCGGCAACCGCCGCCACATCGCCGCCCAGCTTGACCTTGCTCTTCATCACCGATTCCACGCCTTTCGGGTTCATGACGAGCAAAACAAAATCGGTCTCCTGGCCGCCAAGCTGCACGCCGATGTTGGCGCCTTCAAGCGCGTACAGCACGGGCGCGCCCCAGGGCCCGGTAAACGTCTTTCCGCTGCGGCAGCTCATGGCGCCACGGCCGTAGCTGCCTCCGATGCCGATGGCGAATTTTTTTACCGAAGGAAAAACAATGACGCACTCGGCGCGGTTGAGCAGGGGCTTGGGAAGGTCGTCAGGGATGTTCAGGATCTCCTGCAGCGTCTCGCCGGCGGCCTTCAGCCGGTCAGCTTCGTGGGGTGTCGTCTTTGGCAAACGCAGCCGTGCTCATGGCAATTGCAAGCAGAACCGCAAATTGACGTATCATGAGGAAAATTGTAGCTGCGAGCTTCCGACCTGCGCCGTTACGAAAGGGCTACCTTGCAGCCGGGGGCGGAGGCTAATCGTCGGCGCCGACCAGCGCCTTCGGCGGCCCGCCCGATGACGGAAGTTCCTGGTCCTTATATTGCAACTGGTAGAGCTTCCAGTAAATTCCGCGCTCGGCCAGCAACTGCTGGTGGCTGCCAATTTCGCGCACCCGGCCCTTGTGCATCACCACGATCTTGTCGGCGCGCTGGATGGTCGAAAGCCGGTGCGCAATAATCACCGACGTCCGGCCGCTCACCATGTTGGCCAGCGCATCGCGCACGCGGAACTCGGTTTCGGTATCGACGCTGGAAGTGGCTTCGTCAAGTATCAGGATCCTGGGCTCGTGCGCCAGCGCGCGTGCAAATGAGATGAGCTGCTTCTGGCCGGTGGAGAGAGTTGAGCCGCGCTCCCGCACTTCTTCTTCGTATGCACGAGGCAGCGAGTTGATGAACTCAGCGATGTTCACGTCTTCGGCGGCGCGCTGCACTATGCCGCGCGTCACCGATTTTGTGCCCATGCGAATGTTCTGCTCAATCGTCCCGCTGAACAAAAATGGGTCCTGCAGCACCACCCCGAAGCGGCGGCGCAGGTCGTTGAGCTCCAGTTCGCGAATATCCACGCCATCAATGCGAATGGCGCCGCGCTGCACGTCATAGAAGCGCAGCAGCAGCGAGATCAGCGTGGTCTTGCCCGCGCCGGTGTGCCCCACCACCGCCACCGATTCGCCCGGCGCAATCGTGAGCGAAACATCGCGCAGCACCCAATCCCAATCTTCCGGGCCCGGCGGCTGGCTGTTTGCCGCGGCCGCTTTGTCATCTTCAATCGGCAGCTTGCGATAGGCGAACCACACATGATCGAACTCAATGCTGCCCTGGCCCTCCGCGCGTTTCGGCTGCGCCGGGCTGGTGATTTCAGGCGGCGTATCGATCAGCTTGAAGATGCGTTCGCTTGACGCCATGGCCGATTGCAGGATGTTGTATTTGTCGCTGAGGTCCTGGATGGGCCGGAAAAAGCGCTGCGCGTACTGCATAAACGCGGTCAGGATGCCGATAGTGATCACGCCGCGCCCGGCCGCGCGCTGCAACTGCCCGTGCAGGACGGAGTTGCCGCCAAACCAGAAAATCGCCGCGATCGCGAACGACGACAATACTTCGACCACCGGGTAATACACCGCGTAGGCCAGGATGGCGTCTTTGAACGCCTCCATGTGCATGGCGTTGATCTGCTTGAAGCGCTGGTAGGCGCGCTTTTCGCGATTGAACAACTGCAGCACGACCATTCCGGTAACGTGCTCCTGCAGGAAGGAATTGATCCTGGCGATGGCCACGCGAATTCGCCGGTAGGAATCGCGCACTTCCTTGCGGAACACCATGGTGGCGGCGAAAATCAGCGGCAGCACTGAAAACGTAATCAGCGCCAGCCACCACTTCATCACCAGCATGATGGCGATGATGCCGGCCAGCACGAAGACGTCTTCAAAGATCGAAACCACGCCGGCGGTGAACATTTCATTCAGCGCATCCACATCCGTGGTCACGCGGGTGACGAGGCGGCCAACCGGATTGCGGTCGAAGAAGGCCAGGTGCATGCGCTGCAGGTGGCGGAAGATCTGGCTGCGAAGGTCGAACATCACCTTCTGCCCTGTCCACTGCATGTAATAGGTCTGCAGGAAATCGAACAGGAAGCTCGCAACCAGCAGGCTGATGTAAATGGCCGCCACTTGCGCGATTCCGGCGGCGGCATTGGGCTTCAGCCAGCGCGCCAGGAAGGAAGAAGAATTCACCTGCGGCGAAAGGTAGCGATCGATCGCAACCTTCACCAGGTAAGGCTGCAGCACGTCGCATCCGGCCTTGAGGATGATGGCGGTAAGCGCCACGGCCACCTGCCAGCCGTAGGGGCGAAGGTAGCCGAGCAGCCGCTTCATCAGGCGGCTGTCATACGCCTTCCCTAGTACCTCCTCTTCCTGCATGCCGGCCATGTCACATTAGAGTAGCGCAGGCGGCCCGAGGACGCGAAACAACATTGCTGCTCTTCTTCGTCGTTTTCGTCGTGCAGCCGGCCGCTGAGGTCGGCTAGTATTCGGAGCAGCGATTCGCCACCGCATTATTGATGGGCTCGACGCCCTTACGCTTTTCGATGGCCGTATGAATAAAGCTGCGCAGCGGGTTCATGGCGCGGGCATCAAGGTCAGAATCAACTTTGACGGTCGTGAACGCGGCCCCCACGCCAGTGGCTGAGAACATGCGCAACACCTGCACCTGGTCGTCGCGCGGGATCGTCAGCTCAATCGATTCAATATCGCGCGCCGGCAAGCCATTCGGGGCTTCAGCCTTGTGCTCGGCATTGCGGATGCCTGGCGAGTCCAGGATCTCCTTGAGCCGCGCAAGTTCGTCGGCATCGAGCGCGCCCGCATAAACCCTGGTGCTGCGCTCGTCGTGCTCGCCGACCGAGGTGTTTTCATAGCGATACTGCCCGCCCGGTAAAACCAGCACGCAGCGCTCGCGCAGGGCGTCTTCATCGGCGCCAAAGACCGAAATCCGCATCAGCATATGCTCTGACATTGAGCGCCCCATGGCGGCCGCAATCCGCGCCGGCGTTTTGCCTGAGCCCGGCTCAAACGCGTCAGCCGGGATGCAGTTGGTGGCCTTCGCTTTCTTCAGCTCCGGAAGGTGCTGGCGATTCATGCCTGCCAGCCACCTGAGCACCGGATCAATCGCCTCTTTCACCGGCTTGCGCGTGCTCGGATCAGAAAACTCCAGGTTGTGCAGACCATTCGGCGTTGCAACGCTCACCAGCACCATGTCAACGTCGTCAATGCGCGTCTTGTGGACGATCGAACCGGGATCAATGGCGGCGACGGCGGCAAGCAGCGACTTCAGTTGATTTTGGCTGTCGGCCGGCAACATTCCTTCATAGACGCTGGTTCCGTTGCCAAGCGTCATCTCGTAATGCGCGCGGCCGTCGGGATACACCACCGCGCACGCCGAGGAGTATCGCTCGAGCCGCTGCACTCGCATCACGATCGGGGTGCGCGTGCCCTTCATCGTGGATTGGTAAGTTTGTGCGAAGGCCGGCGCAAGCCATGCCAGGGAGAGCGTCATCGTCAGAACAAGTGCGCGCATAGAGTTCAATTCCACCACGGCCGGCCAGAGTTGCTCAACTCGTGAAATACCCGAGGCGCAGCCGCTCCCGGCCGCCCCAAAGCTTGGCCAATATAATGGAAACACCTGTGGCCGCAGCCGGAATTTACATCTCGGTGCCGTTCTGCAAGACCAAGTGTACGTACTGCAATTTCGCCTCCGGCGTGTTTTCGAAAGCCAAATACCGGGCGTACGTCGATCAGCTCTGCGCCGATATTGTTGGCGCGCATGAAATTGCCGCCGGGCAACAGGCCGAGTTTGTCGCCGCGGCCGATTCGATTTATTTCGGTGGGGGAACGCCTACCATCCTGCCCGCCAGCCACATCAGGCAGATCTTTGCCGCGCTGCGCGCCCGTTTTGATGTGGCGCGGGATGCCGAAATTACCGTTGAATGCGCCCCGGGCACGCTCGGCCCTGAGGTGCTGGATGTGCTGCTGGCGTGCGGCGTGAATCGTATTTCGCTCGGCGTGCAGTCGTTTGCTGATGAGGAAGCCCGCGCCGTCGGCCGTTTGCATACCCGCGATGCTGCGCTTCGCGATGTCGAAGTGCTGCGCCGCGCCGGCATCGCAGACATTAATCTCGACCTTATCGCCGGCCTGCCGCACCAGTCTGCGCAAAGCTGGCAGCAATCGCTCGATGATGCCATCTCGACCGGCGTGCCTCACGTCAGCGTGTACATGCTCGAAGTGGATGAGGATTCGCGCCTCGGTACCGAGCTGCTGGCCGGCGGCGCTCGCTACCACGCGCACCACGTTCCCGACGACGACCTGATTGCCGAGCTCTATGAAATTGCCTGCGAGCGCCTCAGCGCCGCCGGGCTTGCGCAGTATGAAATTTCAAACTTCGCGAGCCGCGGCCACGAATCGAGGCACAACCTGAAGTACTGGACGCGCCAGCCTTACTTCGGCTTCGGCGTTGACGCGCATTCGATGCTTCCTCCGGGCCCCGAGCCGGCCCGAGCCGGGATCGACGCCATTCGTTTTGGTATGGGCGACACTCTCGAGGCCTTCCTGAGCGCTGGCAACGCTGCCCGCATTGCCGCGAGCAGCACTGTTTCGATCGAAGGCGCGCTGGAGGAAGAACTTTTCCTCGGGCTGCGCCTTAACCGCGGCGTGGATCTTGCGGCTCTGCGCCGACGATATAGCTCGGCCCTCCTCGCCGGCACACACCAGAAAATCGCGAAGCTTTGCAGCCACGGCCTGCTGCAGCATGCCGGCATACAGCTTCAGCTCACACCGCGAGGCCGTTTGCTTTCAAATGAAGTGTTCGCGGAATTCCTTGCGCCTCGCGCGGCTCCGGCCGGTGGCGTCACTGACGCTCGCGCACGCCACGAGCTGCATACCGCGCCCGTCGGGTAAGCTGCCAGTTCAAATTGCGCCCACCATCAATTAAACTGACGCCATGGCAGTTGCCATCGATCCTGTACATCTCAGCGCAGACGAAAAAGTGCGCGCCACCACGGTTGACCTTCGCAGCGATACCGTCACCCGCCCGACGCCTGAAATGCGCCGCGCCATGGCCGAAGCCGAAGTGGGCGACGACGTTTACGGCGAAGACCCCACCATTAACCGGCTGGAGCAGCGTGCCGCCGAAATCTTCAGGCGCGAGGCGGCGCTGTTCGTGCCCAGCGGCACCATGGGCAACACCATCGCCATCAAGTGCCTCACGCAGCCGGGGCAAGAGATCATTTGCGAGGAGCGCGCCCACATCTACAACTACGAAATGGGCATGCTGGCGCGCTTTTCCGGCTGCGTACCGCGGCTCATCTCCGCGCCGCAAGGCATTTTGACGTGGGCGGAAGTAAAGAAAAGCATCGCGCCAAGAATCTACTATCGTGCGCAAAGCGCGCTGGTTTCGCTTGAGAACACCAACAACATGGCCGGCGGCTCGGTTTATCCCCAGGAAGTCAGCGACGAAATTTGTGACGGCGCACACGAGGCCGGCCTGCGCGTGCATCTGGATGGCGCGCGCGTCTTCAATGCCGCTGCGGCCCTGGGCAAACCAGTTGCGGAGATCACGCGCAAATTCGATGCCGTGATGTTCTGCCTTTCGAAGGGCCTGGGCGCGCCGGTGGGGTCACTGGTGGTCAGCAGCCGCGCGCTCATTGACGAAGCCCGCGCGGTGCGCAAAGCGCTCGGCGGGGGCATGCGCCAAGCCGGCATCCTGGCGGCCGCGGGCCTGATCGCGCTTGAGAAGATGCCGGCACGGCTCAAGGATGACCATGCCAACGCGCGCTTCCTCGCCGAGGGCCTCGGGCGCATTCGCGGCATTCGAATCGATGCGGCCAAAGTGGAAACCAATATCATGGTGTGCGACATCAGCTCATCGGGCATGAACTCGGTGGAGTTCTCCCGCCGCCTGGCTGAGCACAACATCCTGGCCAATGGCGTCGGCCCCACCGCCATGCGCTTCGTTACGCACATGGATGTGGACCGCGCCGGCTGCGAGCGCGCATTGCAAATCATCGAAGAAATCTGTCGCGCATAAGTCTGCAGCTAGTATTGCGACTACGCGGGCTGCTTCTGGAGAATTCAACTCCGGAGGCCGCACGTGAGTCTCTATTCCCACTACGACGGCGCGCACACCCATCCCATTAACCGCCTGCTTCACGGCATCGCCATTCCGCTCGGCTTTTCGTCTCTCATCGTGGTGTGGTGGCACTGGAAGATCGCGCTCGCGCTCATTCCTTCGGCGTTTGCGCTGGCCTGGCTCGGCCATCTCATTGAAGGCAACCAGCCCGCATTTCTTTCCAACCCGGCCCATGTATTTGTGGCGCCGCTCTGGCTTGGACGCAAGCTCCTGGGGCGCGACAAGCAATCGCGCCAATCGAAGGCCGGTTCGCTGCCATAATCTGCAGTCCTCAGCTGCCGGCCCAGGCAGATTCGCGCCTGGCGTCCTAGTGTGCGCGTAATTTGCCGCAACGCCGGGCCGGTGACCCTCGTACCTTCCGCGCCTGCACTTCCTGTGGTATAACGTCTTCCTCTACCTCCATAAGCAATCGCAATAGGAGGCCGCCGCATGGATTTCCAGCTTAACGACGAGCAGCAGCAGCTTCGCCGCAGCGTGCGCGAATTCGCCGAGCGCGAAATCGCGCCCCACGTCATGGAATGGGACGAAGCTTCCAAATTCCCGCTTGAAACCATCAAGGAACTCGGCCGCCTCGGCCTGCTGGGCACCATCTTTCCCAGCGAGTACGGCGGCGCCGGCATGGGCTATGTGGAGTACGTGCTCGCCATCGAAGAGCTCTCGCGCGTTGATGGATCGGTGGGCATCATCGTGGCAGCGCACACTTCGCTGTGCTCCAACCACATCTTCGTCGCCGGGTCAGAAGACCAGAAGCGCAAGTTCATCCCCAGGCTCGCCTCCGGAGAATTCATCGGCGCCTGGGGCCTGACCGAGCCCGGCTCCGGCTCCGACGCCGGCAGCGCCCGCATGACCGCCGTTCGCAAAGGCAATAGCTGGGTGCTGAACGGCACCAAGACGTTCTGCACCAACGGCCACTACGCCGACGTGCTGGTGGTGCTCGCAGTCACTGACCGCGCCGCGCGTACTCACGGTCTTTCAGCCTTCGTGGTCGAAAAAGGCACAAAAGGTTTTCGGCCGGGAAAGAAAGAAAACAAGCTGGGCTTGCGCGCCAGCGATACGGCCGAGCTCATCTTTGAAGACTGCGTCATTCCCGCGGAGAACCTGGTCGGCAAGGAAGGCGACGGTTTCATCGATGCGATGCGCATCCTGGATGGCGGCCGCATCTCGATTGCCGCGCTCTCGCTGGGCATGGCGCAGGGCGCGTTTGAAGCCGCCACAAAATATTCCAAGCAGCGCAAGCAGTTCGGCCGGCCGATTTCCGATTTCCAGGCCATCCAGTGGAAGCTGGCCGATATGGCTACGGAAATCGATGCGGCACGGCTGCTCACCATGCGCGCCGCTTCCATGAAAGACGCCGGCATGAAGACCACGCAGGAATCCTCGATGGCGAAGCTCTTTGCCAGCGAAGTCGCGGTCAAGTGTGCCAATGAAGGCGTGCAAATCCACGGCGGCTACGGCTTCATCAAGGATTATCCGGCTGAAAAGTTTTATCGCGACGTCAAACTGTGCACCATTGGCGAAGGCACCAGCGAAATTCAGCGCATGG
>JAJPJZ010000058.1 GCA_021323935.1 Terriglobia bacterium
ATGGTTTCGGCGAATTCGTTGCCGTTGGAAATACTCGCGGCCGGCATCGCAACCGGATACCACACGACGAACCCCGCGCCTCGAATTGCCGTGTAATCGGCGGCAATGCCGTCCCAATCCTGCCGGGCGCGCACTCCAGGCGGCGCACCTATGCGCTCCAGCCTGCCGGAATTCTGTGTCACGGTGCCGGCGTAGCGGACCGCAATTTCCAGCGATGCTCCCGGCGCAACCGGCGCCGGCAACTGCACCACGGCTTCGCTTAGCTCGCCGGTGTGGTCAATATCGCTGACGTAAGGCGTGACAACGTACTGCAAAGGCTTGGCGGCTGGAGAGGCCGCGCGGTCCGCCATTTCGATCGCTTCCCAATTCAGGGTCGCGGAGATTTGCAGGGCCACGTTTTTCTGCGGCAGGCGCGAGGAATTGCGAAGCGTGATCTTACCGGACGCCGCCAGCTTGTGATCGGGAGGAGTAATCGTGATCTCAAGATCGTAGTGCGTGAAGGTGAAGGCGGTGCGGTCGACCGTTGGCGACGGCTGCTGCGCCACCGCCGAGAGGTAAACAAAACTAGAAATCCAGAATGCCGCCAGAGTCAGGGTCTTTGTTCGCCGGAAGTTCGCCGGCCGAGCCGGCGAACGCGCACTCCGGATCGGGCCGCTTTCAATTCCCAATTTTGCGTTTCTGGTTTCGCATCGAAGGTACGGCTCATGGCTAACGCCGAACCGCGAAAGGCGGTGTGCATGCGGCGTCACTGCTTCTTCGATCTCCGCTGTCGTGCCGCTTCATACATCACCACTGCAGCCGCAACCGAGACGTTCAGCGAAGGCACGTGGCCCAGCATTGGAATGGACACCAGGAAGTCGCACTTGCGGCCGACCAGGTCGTGCAATCCGCGGCCTTCGGCGCCGAGCACGATGGCGCAATCTGTCCGGTAATCGATTTCGTCGTAGCTTTGCGTGCCGCGCTCGTCAAGCCCGATGGTCCAAACATTGTGCTGCTTCAGCTCTTCGATGGTGCGCGCGATATTGGTGACACGCGCAATCGGCACGTGCTCGCTGGCGCCGGCTGAGGCCTTGGCCACGGTGCCGGTCACGCCGGCGGCGCGCCGTTCCGGCACCACCACGCCATCCACGCCGGCAGCATCGGCGGTGCGAATAATCGCTCCCAGGTTGTGCGGATCTTCAATCCCATCCAGGATTACAAGAAAAGCCTTGTCGCCGCGGCGGCGTGCCAGCAACTCAGGCACGTCGGTGTAGCCAAAGCGCCCCCCGACTGCAATTACCCCCTGGTGCAGGTCAGTGCGGGCGAGCTTGGCGACCTGCTCGCGATCGAGTGTCCGAATGATGACGTTATTGGCCCGCGCCCCTTCCAGCAGGCGCTTCACTCGCGTGTCGTTGGTCCGCTCGCGCACCACGCCGACATAATCGAGCGAGCGAGCGCGGCTGCGCACCGCTTCTTCAACCGCGTGAATGCCGTAAATAACGTGTGGCACGACGACAGGATATAGGATTTGCCTGGTCGCGCCGCCACCCTCGAGCTTCGGCGGCGTTACTAGGCCTCGCACGCCGCCAAGAGCCGCCGCTGCAGCCAGATTCGTCGGTTCATGGGCGGCAATGGTGATGACGAGGAAGTCGCATCATCGTCATTTACAATCGAAGATGGATCGCATGGCCACCGGCAACCAGATTCGCGAGCAATTCCTGCGCTTTTTTGAGGGCAAAGGGCACCGGCGCGTGCATTCGTCGTCGCTCGTGCCCGCCAACGACCCTACTTTGCTGTTCACGAACGCCGGCATGAATCAATTCAAGGACGTATTCCTGGGCCTTGAAAAGCGCGACTACTCGCGCGCCACCACCTCGCAAAAATGCGTGCGCGCCGGCGGCAAGCACAACGACCTGGAAAACGTCGGGTTCACCAATCGCCACCTCACGTTCTTTGAAATGCTCGGCAACTTCAGCTTCGGCGATTACTTCAAGCGCGAGGCCATCGAATTTGCCTGGGAGCTGGTCACGGCCAAGGAGTCGTACGGCATTCCGCAGGAGAAGCTCTACGCTACCATTTTCGTGGGCGAGCAGGGCGTGCCGCGCGATGAAGAAGCCGAGCGCGGCTGGCTGCAAGTGGGCGTTGCCAAAGACCGCGTCTTCGCCATGGGCATGAAGGACAACTTCTGGGCCATGGGCGAAACCGGCCCGTGCGGACCGTGCAGCGAGCTGCATTATGACATGGGGCCCAAGGCTTCCGCCGAAGGCCACGCCGATTGCCGCTTCCCGTGCGACTGCGGGCGCTACGTCGAAATCTGGAACCTGGTGTTCATGCAGTTTGACCGCGACGCCGGCGGCAACCTCAATCCGCTGCCGAAGCCGTGCGTCGATACCGGCATGGGCCTGGAACGCATCACCTCGGTGCTGCAGGACAAGCTGGCAGTGTTTGAGACCGACCTGTTTACGCCGCTGATTGCGCGCGCTGCTGAGCTGACCGGGGTTGACGTGAACAAAGAACTTGCCAGCGAACAGAAGACGCGCTCTGCAGCCTCGCTGCGCGTGATTGCCGATCACGCTCGCGCAACTACTTTCCTGATCTCCGATGGGGTGCTGCCTTCGAACGAAGGCCGCGGCTACGTGCTGCGCAAGATCATGCGACGCGCTATCCGCCACGGGCGCTTGCTGGGTGCGCAGAAGCCGTTTTTGTTTGAGATGGTTCACGCGGTTCGCGACCTGATGAAAGATGCTTACCCGGAGCTGGTCGAATCCGCCGAGCAGGTCAGCAAAGCAGTGCACGCGGAAGAGACCCGCTTCGCGCACACGCTCGACGTAGGCATGGGCAGGCTCGATGAACTGATTCGCGGCTCAAGAGATGTACTGCAAGGCGCCGAGGCTTTCAAGCTTTACGATACGTTCGGCCTTCCGCTCGATTTCATTCAGGATGCCTCCCGCGATGCGGGGATCGCCTTCGATCAGGCAGGCTTCGACCGCGCCATGTCAGAGCAGCGCACGCGCGCCCAGGCATCATGGAAGGGCGGGGCAGGCAAAGCCACCGCGTCGCCTATTTACCGCGACCTGAAGAAGACGCAGTTTGTCGGCTACCGGCAGACCAGCGCCGATGACTGCGAAGTTCTGGCAATCGTGCACAATGGCCAGGGTGTGCGCGAGCTTCGCGCCGGCGAAGAAGGCGAAGTCATCCTCGACCACACGCCGTTCTACGCTGATTCCGGCGGCCAGGTGGGCGATCTCGGCGTGTTCTACGACGCCTCGCGCACCACCGTGGTCGCCGAGGTCAACGGCTGCTACATGCCGGTGCAGGGCGTGCGCGCGCACAAAGTCAAGGCGCGCCAGCCGCTGCACGTCGGCATGAAAGTTGATGCCGTGGTGCACACCGAAGTCCGCGAAAAAACCATGCGGCACCACACCGCCACGCATCTGCTGCACTCCGCCTTGCGCGAGGTGCTGGGCAAGCACGTCAAGCAGGCGGGGTCGCTGGTGGATCCCGGGCACCTGCGCTTCGATTTTTCGCACTTCACCGCAGTGGAAGACGAAGAGCTGCAGGACATTGAAGATCTCGCCAACAAGGAAATCCTGCGCAACACTCAGGTGCAGGTGATTGAAGATGTGCCGATTGACGTTGCCATCAACGAATACAAGGCCATGGCGCTGTTCGGCGAAAAGTATGGCGAGCGCGTGCGCGTCATCAAGATCGGCGATTTTTCCACCGAGCTTTGCGGCGGCACGCACACCGGCGCAACCGGCGAAATCGGCCTGCTGAAGATTCTGCGCGAGCAGAGCGTGTCTTCCGGCGTGCGGCGCGTTGAAGCTGTAGCCGGAACTGAATCGCTGCGCCACTTCCGGGTTGATCACGAGCTTGAATCGGTCGCGCGCAATTATGTCCGCGCTGACCACAACCAGGACCACGGCTCCATCGCTACTGCGCTGCGCTACGAAATCGAAAGCAAGGAAGAAGAAATTCGCCGGCTCAAAAAAGAGCTGGAGCAGGCGCGCATGAAGTCGGCAGCCGCGGGCGCCGCAAATATTGAAGACAAGCTGCGCGTGGTCAACGGCGTCAAGGTATTGACCCACCGCGCCGATAACCTTGATCGCCCGCAATTGCGCACGCTGGTCGATAACCTGCGCAACAAGCTGGGCTCCGGCATCGTGGTGCTGGGCTCGGCGCAGGAGAATGACGGCAAAAAGAATGTCGCGCTGATTGTCGGCGTCACTAAGGACCTGACCGGCCGCGTGCAGGCCGGAAAAGTGTTGCAGCCGGTGGCGCAGAAGGTCGGCGGCAAAGGCGGCGGCCGCCCTGATCTGGCTGAAGGCGGCGGGGAAAAGCCCGAGCTCCTGGATGCGGCGCTGAATGAGAGCTACGGCGTGGTAGAAAAGCTGTTGGCTTGATCGGGATGGGTGGCCAGACTGCGGGCGAATACGCGGCGCGCGCGGCAGCGAAGCCTGGCGGTCGAGGATTTCAGTCGCTGATCCAGCCGCTGCGGTACACGATCCACCAGCACAGCACGACTGCCGGAAGCGTCAGGATCGTGGCCCAGAGAAACGACATCGTGACGTCAAGCAGCACACTGACCGCGATCAGCAGGAGCCAGAAAATTTTCTTTTGCACAGCAATAAAAGTGTAGCGCCATCGCAGCGGAAGGCGAGTTACTAAAGAACAACCATCATGGCCACTGTCATCCGACCCACCACGCGGCTGCTGAATCCTTCGCAGCGCATCGTGCAGATTGGATTCTCTGAGATTGCCCGCGTGCGCGATGCCATTGAATCGCAGCGCCAGCAGGGCCGGCGTGTCCTGGAGCTGCATGGCGGCGAGCCGTTCTTTGAGACGCCCGACGCAATCAAGGCGGCGGCTAAGAAATCGCTCGACGAAAACAAGACCCGCTACCCGCCGGCGGTCGGCATTGGCCCGCTGCGCGACGCGCTGGCACGCAAAATTACCAGCAAGAACAACATCGCCGCGGCGCGCGCCAACGTCATGGTCACGAACGGCGGCATCCACGCGCTCTACTGCTCGTTTCAGGCCATGCTCGATCCCGGCGATGAAGTGCTGGTCCTCTCGCCCTATTGGACGCCGATTCGCGATCTTGTTGCCTTGACCGGCGCGAGGTTGGTTGAAGTCTCTACCGCGAAAGCACGCGAGCAGGGCTTTGCCCGCGCGCTCGCGGCGCACGCAACCGCGGCCACCAAGCTCATTTACTTCAACACGCCGCAAAATCCCACCGGCTTTGTAGTGCCGCGCCAGCAGATTGAAGCCGTCGCCGGCTTCGCCATCGAGCGCAACCTGGCCGTGGTTGCCGATGAAGCGTACGAAGACCTGGTGTTCGAGGGCGAGCACCTCTCCATCGCATCGTTGCCGGGCATGGCCGAGCGCACGCTCACCTGCTTTACGTTTTCCAAGTCCTACTCCATGACGGGATGGCGCGTCGGCTACCTTGCCGGCCCTGAGCCGTGGATGGCCCACATGTCGAAGCTTGCGCTCTACACTTCGAGCGGTGTGAGCCAGCCGGCGCAATGGGCGGCACTGCGCGCCCTCGATGAAGACCCGCAGGAGTTGGTCGAGCGCCGGGCCGAATACCGCTGCCGCCGCGACCTGCTGGTCAACGGCCTGGTTCAGGCCGGCTTCCAGGTTGAATCGCCCGCCGGGGCTTTTTACCTGTTTCCGCGCATCCCCCAGCCGCACCACGACAGCGCCAAATTTGCCGACCACTTGCTCGAGCGCGCGCAAGTCTCCGTCGTGCCGGGAGCGGCGTTCGGTTCTGAGGGCGAAGGCCATGTAAGAATGACGTTTTCTGCCCGGCCAGAGGTAATCGAAGCCGCGGTCGCAGCCATGAAAGCCCTTTAAAATCTGTGCCGCGGCGCCTCCCGGTGCCCGCCGGTAGCCCTTTGGTAACTGGCCACTTGGCCACTGCTGAACCTAAAATAAGGCCACTTGGGTGAAGTCTCTGCGCAGGCTGCGGTAGGTAACTGCGCCCTGTTG
>JAJPJZ010000376.1 GCA_021323935.1 Terriglobia bacterium
CGCCAACCCGAAATATGGCTCGGAGAAAAAAGGCCTGCCGACCAACTACTACCTGACGCTTTCGCCTGAGCCGATTCGCATGCACGCCGAACTGAAGCAGGTGGAATTTGTGGCGGTGCAGGATGCCAGCGCGTTTCGCACCGGCGATCCGCTGGAAGGCCTGCGGCAGGGCGGCATTGTTTACCTGCAATCGGTGCTTGCGGCCGGCGAAGTTTGGAACAGCCTGCCGCTGAAGGCGCGGGCGGCGATTCAGGCGCGCGGGCTGCGGCTGTTTGCCATCGACGCCAAGCGCATTGCGCGCGAAGCCTCAAGCCGCCCGGAGTTGCAGGTGCGCATGCAGGGCATCGTGCTGCTGGGCGCGTTCCTGCGGCTAACGCCGTTTGCCCAGCAGAGCGGGCTTGAAACCAGTGCACTGTTCGCGGCGCTCGAAAAGAGCCTGACCAAGTATTTTGGCAAGCGTGGCGGGCGCGTGGTGGAAGACAACTTGCGCGCGGCGCGGCGTGGGTTTGACGAGATAGCTGAGATCGACGTACCTCAGGAGGCGGTTGAGCAACCGGCAGCAGAGGCATTGAACGTGCTGCAGCCGGAAGAGTCAGACGGCGTGGTTCCGCAGAATTTCTGCGAGCAGGTTGTGGGTTGCTACAAGCTGGGCCGCGAAGCTGAGTTGCAGGCCGATAGCGGCGTGGCACGCAGCTTTATGCCGGCTTCGACCGCGGCGCTGCGCAGCTTCCGCGAACTTGCACCTGAGATTCCGCAGTTTGCGCCCTATGCGTGCGTGGGCTGCATGGAATGCGTCAACGCCTGCCCTGATACTGCCATCCTGGCGAAGGTCGCAGAACCTGAGGCGCTTGAGGCGGCGCTCGCAAGGATCAACGCCAACGGTGACACGGCGTTTTTGCGCTCGCAGATGATTGCGACCTCGAAGTACCACGATTTGCTGTTGAAGCGCGGCGAAACCGGCGGGCTGTTTGGCATCTTTGTGGATCCGGAAAAGTGCAAGGGCTGCGGCGAATGCGTAGTCGCATGCGGGCGTCATGACGCGCTGCGCATGGTGGCGAAGGAGAAGACCGACCTGCACCTTTACGATCGCGCTATGCAGCTTGAGCGCGAGCTGCCGGCAACTCCGCGGCGGTTTGTGAATGAGAAGTCGCTGGGCGACATGATGCTGGCCGCCGATTCGCAGCTCTTTGCCGGCGGCGCAGGCTCCTGCACGGGCTGCGGCGAGGCGACGGCGGTGCGCATGATGCTGGCCGCGACCGGCTTCATTTACGGGCGCGAGAACATCGGCATTGTGGCCGCTACCGGCTGCAATACGGTTTATGGATCGACGTATCCGTTCAATCCGTACGCGGTGCCGTGGACCAATTCGCTGTTCGAAAACGCTCCCGCCGATGCCATGGGCATTCGCCTGCGCTGGAACCAGGAAGGCCATGCTGAGCGGCGGCTGTGGGTGCTGGGCGGCGACGGCGCCATGTACGACATCGGGTTCCAGTCGCTCTCGCGCATGCTGATGTCGGGGCTCGACATCAAGGTGCTGGTGCTCGATACGCAGGTGTACTCGAACACGGGCGGCCAGAGCTCGACCGCAACATTTACTTCGCAGGATGCCAAGATGTCGGCGTTCGGCAAGGCGCAGCCCGGCAAGACGGAGCGGCGCAAGGAGCTCTCGCAGATCCTGCTGATGCATCCCAACGTATTCGTTGCGCAAACCACGACGGCCCACCTGGCGCACTTTTACAAGGCGGTGATGGCGGCCAATGAATATCCCGGGCCGGCGGTCGTGATCTGCTACACCACCTGCCAGCCGGAGCACGGCGTGGCTGACGACAAATCGATGACGCAGGCCAGGCTGGCGGTGGACTCGCGCGCCTTCCCGCTGCTGGTGTTTGATCCGCGCAAGGGCGAGCGCATGCGCGAGTGTTTGAGCCTGGCGGGCAATCCTGCGATGAAAGACGATTGGTACGTGGATCCGCGCAGCAGCGAGGCGGTTGACTTCGTGAGCTTTGCGAGCACTGAAGGCCGCTTTGCTCGCCACTTCACCGCTGAGGGCGCGCCCGATGAGTTCCTGCAGAAGGCGCAAAACGATCGGCTGCTGAACTGGCATCGCCTGCAGGAACTGGCCGGCGTGCGGTAGAACAAGTCACCTGCGGTGGTGAGCGGCATCACAGCGCGGGCGCGGATAGGGCGCGATGCTGACGGTGTGGAGGTGCCCTGTGGAGCAACGATACAGCTACCACGTGAATGCGCATTGGACCGGCGCTCGCACCGGCTCAGTGAGGCCCGATAAGGTGAACGTGCCAATGTTCTTCAGCGTGCCGCCGGAGTTCGGCGGCGAAGGCGGCCACTGGACGCCCGAGCACATGCTGATTGCCGCGGTGGCGAGCTGCTACGTGGGCACCTTCAGCACCATCGCCCAGATGTCGAAGTTCGAATTCCTCGACCTGGACGTAACGGTGAACGGCACGCTCGCCCGTGAAGACGATGGTTGGCGATTTAGCGAAATCGTCATCTGCCCCAAGCTGGTTCTCGCCGATGAAGACAAGCGTGAGCGCGGCGAACGCCTGCTGAAGAAAGCTGAGCGTTCGTGCCTGGTGGTGCGTTCGCTTTCGGCGATCACCACGCTCCAGGTCCCGGTCCGTGCGCCGGCCCCGGAGGTGGCCTTTGCCGAATAGCAACGTCAGAGCGAACGGTGTCGAACGTCACGTACGGTGCGCCGGCCCGGGCCGATGATTTCAGCCGCA
>JAJPJZ010000093.1 GCA_021323935.1 Terriglobia bacterium
GCCAGCTTTTCCGATTGCACAAGCTGGTTCTGTACGCGGCGCAGGTTCTCACACGATTCGGTGGCTTCATCAGCGAGCCTGAGCAGTTCGTGGCTGAACAGGTGCTGCTTGATGGCGACCATCGCGGCGATCACCAGGCTGGCGGCAAGCGTGAGCAGGAGCCGGAACCGCGCGATGGGCGCGGGTGCGCCGGTTTGCACGATAAAGATCCAGGCAAGCACCGGGATACTGACCACCGCCAGCGACGCGATGCGCGCCGCCCAAAACGGCGGCTTTGCAGTCAGTTCGCGCTCCGAAGCCCGCTGCGGTTCAAGCCGCGCGGCCGGGGCTGCGATCCACACCAGCACGGTGATGGCGGCATAGATTGGCAGGTCATACCAACTGCCGGTGTAGTAGCGGCCGCTATCAATGGCGGCGCCGGCCACCGCCGATGCCAGGGTATAGAGAATGATCGCGCCCAGAAACTGTGCGTAAAAGCGGCGCCACTGGCCGCTTGAGCGCACCAGGGCGGCTGCGGCAACGCCGATGAACAGCAAATTCTCAACCAGGTAAGCGCGATCAAAATTCGAGCCGTAGCGGATCACGTTCACCGTGACGTACTGCCACGGAATCACCACCAGCATGTACAGGTAAAGCCACCATGAAGCCAGCAGCGCGAGGTCAGGCAAGCCCAGCGTGGCATAACGGCGCGATACCGGCCGGTTCGGCTGCAGGATGAAGGCAGCCATCATGGGCACGACGTGCAGGAAAAGCACGATGTCGCCGGCAAACGGGTTCGGCACCTCGCGGCGTAAAGCTACTTCATAAAAGCACCACAGCGTTGAGGTGAACAGCCAGAGCGCGGCGCCCGAGGTCAGCAGCGCCCAGAACACGCGCACGCGGCCGCTGCTGTGGCCCGCGTTGGCAGCGAACACAAACGTCGTGATGGCCAGCAGCACGCACTGCGACAGGTCACCAAACACCAGCAAGGCAAAGCTGCGATGAGAAAGCGCGCACACCAGGCAATTCAGCGCGAGCAGCGCCACCGTGATGTGCCGCCACGAGGCCTGGCGCAGCACGCCGATTGGACGCGCGACCGTAACCGGAAGAGTAGCTGCGCCTGCCATCGCACCAAGTTTGCGGCTTCTGAGGCAATGACTAAAGGCAAACCTGCGGCGGGTCAGGACAAAAGTAACTTGCGCCGGGCGAGGCGGGAGAACTCAAAGCGCTCCAAATCGGAACCCACCCGCATGTCAGCGGGAGCCTGATGTTCAAAGCGCGGCGAAGAACCTGGCCATGCGCTCCAGGCCCTTATCGATGGTTTCGGCTGAGGTGGCGTAGGAAAGCCGAATGTGCTCGCGCGTGCCGAAGCCTTCGCCGGCGACGGTCACGACGTGAGCCTCATGCAGCAGGCGGCGGGCAACATCGTCGGCTGAATTGATGCCGCCGCGGCCAAAAAATGCCGAGACGTTGGGATAAAGATAAAAAGCCCCTTCCGGGCGGTGGCAGGCGATCCCAGTTATCTGCGCAAGGCCGGCCAGCATGCGATCGCGAAGCTGGACGTAATCGGCGCGCATATCGGCCACGCATTGTTGCGAGCTGTTGAGCGCGGCGATGGCGGCCATCTGCGCCACGGTATTCGCATTGCCCGTGCTCTGGCCTTGCAGCTTCTGCATGGCTGAGATGATCGGCTTCGGCCCCAGCCCATAGCCCAGGCGCCAGCCGGTCATCGAATACGTCTTCGAAAGCGAGCCGATGATGACCAGGTGGTCGCGGCATTCGGTGAGCGAGCCAACCGAAAACAGCCGGCCGGTGTAATTCAGGTACACGTAGCACTCATCGGAGATGACGTAGATGCCGCGCCGATGGGCCGCTTCAACGATCCGCTGCAGGTCTTCAGGCGAGGTGACCGCGCCCGAGGGGTTCGATGGCGAGTTCAAGATGATGGCGCGCGTGCGTGACGTGATGGCGCGCTCGATCATCTGCGCCGTCATGGCAAAGCCGTCAGCCTCTTCGGTGTCAACAAAAATGCAGTCGCCGCCGGCGTAGCGAACAATATCTTTGAACGACACCCAGTACGGCACCGGAATAATGACCTCGTCGCCGTGCTGCACCAGCACCTGGATGGCATTGAACAGCGCCTGCTTGCCGCCGGTCGAGGCGACAACTTCATCGCTGCCGTAATTCGAGCCGAAATCGTGAGCGTGGCGCGCGCGAATGGCCTCGCGAAGCTCCCTGACGCCGCCTACCGGCGTGTACTTGGTCTGGTCGTCGTGAATGGCCTGAATGCCGGCCTGCTTGATGTGCGCGGGCGTCGGGAAGTGCGGCTCCCCGGCGCCGAAATCAGCGAGATCGACGCCGGCCGCCTTCATGCGATCGGCCTCGTTGGCGGCGGCGAGCGTGGCTGAGAATCCGATGCGGTTTACGCGTTCAGTGAGCGGCGAAGCTGCGGCAATCGGGTTCATAGCTAAAGGAATGATGCGCGAAAAGCGTGACAGTTAAAAGTTAAAAGTGCAAGCGGCGGCGAAAGCGGAACAGCTTTGCACCCCGCGCGCCGGTTTTGTCACTTGCGCCGCCGGACGCCGCGCCTGGCTTTGAATTCAGGGCTGATGCTGCCTACGCTGGAATCGATTTCGTGCGCCTCGGTCGGCGGCTCCAGCGCCTGCAGGTGCGCCTGGCCATTGCGCAGCGCCTGGCGCAGCCGCCGCGCCACCAGCGGCGGCACCAGCGTGCTCACATCGCCCTGCAGGCGCGCAATCTCCTTGACCAGCCGCGAGCTCAGGTACGAATACGCTTCCGCCGGCATCATGAAAACCGTTTCAAGTTTGGGCTGCAGCTTGCGATTCATCAGCGCCATCTGCAGCTCGTATTCGTAATCGCTGATGGCGCGAATGCCGCGCAGCACCGCAACTGCCTTGTGTTTCACGGCATAATCGACCAGCAGGCCGTCGAACGTGTCGACCCGCACGTTGGGGCAGTGCCGGGCCATTTCCTGCAGCATGGTGCGGCGCTCCGCCACCGGGAACAGGCCTTTTTTTTCGCGGTTGTGCAGGATGGCGACGATGAGCTCATCAAAAATTTTTGCGCCGCGCTCGATCAAATCGAGATGGCCGTTGGTGGGCGGATCGAATGAACCGGGATAGATGGCGATGCGTTTCATTGCGCGGCCGGCTGGGCCACAAGAAAGTACCACACTTCGCCCTCGCGGCTGCCGCCGGGATGGAAGTCGGGCCGCTTCTCAATTCGCGTGAAGCCGTCGCGGGCCAGGTCGTCGCGCACGAACGGCTCGGGCAGATGATGGCGGCGTTCGTAGCTTTCGCGCGGCTGCCCTGGATCGTCAGCTTTTTCGATGATGCCGAGCCGCCCGTTCGGCTTCAGCGCGCCCGCAATCGCCCGCAGCATGGCATCGTGCTGCCGAAATTCGTGGTAGGCATTGACGATCAGCACGGCATCGAGCGAGTTGGCCGGCAGGTGAGGATCGTCTTCGCTGCCTTCCACCACTTCCACCTGCTGCAGGTGCTCGCGACTTTTCAGCGCGCGAAGCGTGCTGAGCGCGCCGGCATCGATATCGACCGCATACACTTTGCCGCTTGCGCCGACACGCTGCGCCATGCGCTCCGTGAAGTAGCCTTCGCCCGCGCCGATGTCCGCCGCCGTTGCGCCGGGTGCGAGGTGCAGCGCGTTCATCACTTCAGCGGGGTGCTGCCACGTGTCACGCCGCGCCCAGGTGTCCGGGTCGTGATATTGCGCCAGGGCCAC
>JAJPJZ010000072.1 GCA_021323935.1 Terriglobia bacterium
CTCATGGAAGAGCACATCTTCATTTCGAAAGATAAGGTCCTGCAGTTGGCCAGCAATTCCCGCGTGCTCTGAGCCGGACGCGATGCTACTCTGACGGAGCAAAATGTCAGCGGTATTTCGGTTGCATACCAGTAAAAACAGTTGACACGGCGTTTATCGAGGAAGATGATTCTGGTTTCTTTTTCGAGATCCAGAGGAACAAGGCAAAGGGGCTATGTATCCGCGACCTTTCACCTACCATCGGGCCGCCTCGCTGAAGGATGCCGCCGCTACCCTGGCGGAACTCGGCCCTGAAGCCAAGCTGCTGGCCGGGGGGCAAAGCCTGGTTCCGCTGATGAAGTTAAGGCTCTCGTCGCCGGCGGCCTTGATTGATGTGGGGCACATTCAGGGCCTGAACTACATTCGCGCAGAAAACGGCGCGTTCCGAATCGGCGCGCTCGCTCGCCACACTGACATGGCGCAATCCGCCGCGGCGCGGCATGTTCCCATCCTGCATGACTGCGCAGCCGGCATTGCCGATGTGCAGGTGCGCAACTGGGGCACGGTGGTCGGCTCGATTGCCGAAGCTGATCCCACCGGAGATTGGGCGCCGGTCCTGCTGGTGCTCGATACGGAAGTGGAATGCCTCGCCAATCATGGCAGGCGCAGCCTCGGGCTTGCCGGGTTCATTCAGGATGCGTTCACTACCGCGCTGCGGCCGGGCGAAGTGATGCAGGAGCTGCGGGTAAAGGCGACCGAACGCGGCAGCGGCGGCTGCTACCTTGCATTCAAGCGCTGCGCCCCGGTTTATGCCTCGGCCAGCGTCGCCGTGCAATTGGCGCTTGAAGGCGCAACCTGCCGCCAGGCGCGAGTGGCCTTGGGCGCGGTGGCGCTCACGCCGGTGGTAGCGACTGAATCGGCCAAAGCGCTCGAGGGCAGCGACCTCAACGCGAAGAGCATTGCGCGCGCGGCCGAGGCGGCTGCCGCATCGTGCGAGCCGCCCTGCGATGGCCGCGGTTCAACCGAGTACAAGCGGGCTTTAATTCGCAAGCTGTTTACTCAGGCGGTCAATGTGGCTGCGCGCCGCGCTCGCGGCGAAAGCGTGGAGGTGTCGCATCATTATGCCTAGCGTTTCTACCTCTGCGAATGGCCTGCTGCAGTTGCAGCTCACTGTGAATGGCAAAGCCGTGCGCGCTGAAGTTGAGCCGCGCACGCTTCTGGTTGAGCTCATCCGCGACATTCTTGATCTGCCCGGCACCCACATCGGCTGCGACACCAGCTTTTGCGGCGCCTGCACCGTGCTGCTGAACGGGCGCAGCGCCAAATCATGCACGCTGCTGGCGGTGCAGGCCGATGGCGGTGAACTCCTCACGGTTGAAGGCCTGGAGCGCGACGGGAAGCTCCATCCTGTGCAGCAGGCATTTGCCGAGAATCATGGATTGCAATGCGGATTCTGCACGCCGGGAATGATGATCTCAGCCGTTCACCTGCTCGAGCACGAACCGAAGCCGAGCGAGCAGCAGATTCGCAAAGCCATTGCCGGCAACTGCTGCCGCTGCACTGGGTACCAGAACATTTTTCGTTCCGTTGCCGCAGCCGCGGGAATGATGAAAGGGTAACGAATTGGCGATCACGTTCGCAGGCGAGTTTGAGGCGCCGCAGCCGCCGCAGCAGGTTTACGAGTTCCTCACCGACCCGCAGCGCTTTGCGCCGCTGCTGCCCGATTTTCAGGGGTTGGTGGTGGAAGACGCGCGGCATTTTATTGTGCGTGTCAGCGTCGGTGTGGCCCACATTCGCGGTACCGCCGAAATCAGGATGGAACTGGCGGAGGCCCAGGCGGCAACGCGCGCCACTTACAAAGGCCAGGGAAGCGTGGCCGGCGGCAGCATGACGATGACTGCCAGCTTCAATCTCTCGCCCGGCGGCGCAGGCACGCGGGTGGCATGGAGCGGCGAAGCGCAAATTTTCGGACGCCTGGCTTCCATGGCCGGCGGCCTGCTCGAGCCCATGGCGAAGAAGAACCTTCAGAAACTGATTGACGCACTGCGCGCGGCGTTGAGTGCTCCGCTCTCGGCGGCGCAACATGAGTGAATCCTATGGCCGATCGTTCTAGCACCGCCCCACGCCGCGAGCCGGAACTGCTGCCGCATCAGGAGCCGGCGGTCGAGAAGCCTGCGCGCGCACCAAGAAATGGCTGGGTCGGGCGGCCGATCGAGCGCAAGGAAGAGCAGCGGCACGTGCGCGGGCGCGGCAAGTTTATCGACGATTTCAAGCTGCCCGGCATGGTGCACATGTGCCTGGTGCGCTCGCCGTATGCGCATGCGCGCATCACACGGGTTGACGTCAGCGAAGCCGAACAGCATCCCGGTGTCATCTGCACTCTGACCGGCGCTGAAATCGCAAAGCTCACCACGCCCTACATTGAAATCGGTCCTGACCCGAGCGCCCGCATTCAGGATTACTGCATGGCGGTTGACCTCGCCCGTTACCAGGGCGAGCCCGTGGCTGCAGTCATCGCGATAAGCCGCGGTGCCGCTGAAGACGCTGCTGAGCTGGTGCAGGTTGAATACGAACCGCTTACGCCGGTGATGTCGGCCGAGCAGGCGCTGACCGATGCTGACGTGATTCATCCCGCGGCGGGCACGAACAAAGTGTGGCAAGGCACGTTTGAGTACGGCGACGTGGAGCAGGCATTCCGCGACGCGGCCACCATCGTTCACATTGACCGCATGCACTTCCATCGGTTCTCAAGCACGCCGCTGGAAAACAACGCCATCATCGGCCACTGGGATCAGCGCGACGAGAACATCCGCTTCTGGTGTAACAATTCGTTTCCTACCATCGGCATTCAACTGGTTGCGCCGGCGCTCGGCGTGCACATCGATCGCATCCGCGTTGAGACTCACGACATCGGCGGCAGCTTCGGCATCAAGATCACCAACTACCCATACATGACGCTGTGCGCGCTGGCTTCGCGCAAGGCCGGCGGCAAGCCGGTGAAGTGGACTGAGACGCGCACCGAGCACATGCTGGCCAGCGCCCACGGCAACGAGCGCACGTTCCTCGATACCCGCGTTGCGCTTGACCGCGATGGCGTCATCATCGGCATTGACTCGCGGCACCTCGATGACTGCGGTGCCTACCCGCGATATGAGCCGCTGGGCTGCGTCATCTGGACGCAGGTGTTCGCCGGCGTCTATCGCTTCCGCAACGCGCGCATCAACTTTTCGCAGGCGGTCACGAACAAGTGTCCGGTCGGGCCGAATCGCGGCTACTCGCGCATGCAGCAGCTTTGGTTCCTGGAGCGCTGCGTCGATCTCTGCGCGCACGAGCTCGGCATTGCCGCCGACGAAATGCGCCGCCGCAACTACATCCGTCCTGAGCAGTTTCCTTACACCACGCCCAACGGCTGCATTTACGACTCAGGAAACTACCCAGGAATGCTGAAGCTGGCGCAGGAGCGCCTCGGCTGGGAACATTGGAAGAAAGAACAAGAGAAAGGCCGCGCCGAAGGTCGGTTGATCGGCCTGGGCATCGGCACCACGCTTGATTCCGGCACCAACAACTTTGGGCAATCGCGCATCGTGAACCCGCACGCGCCGTTTTCCGGCAACTCGCAGGCCGCCAATGTCAAGCTCGATATGTACGGCGAAATCGTCGTCAGCGTCGGCTCGGTGCCGCAGGGCCAGGGCCACGAGACCACCGCTTCGCAGGTGGTTTGCGATGTGCTGAGCGTTACGCCTGACATGGTGACGGTGCGCGCCGGCTTCGATACCGAGCGCAACGTGCACACCGGCCACACCGGCACCTACGCCAGCCAGTTCGCCGTCTCCGGACTCTCAGCCGTGCACGGCGCCGCACAAAAATTGCGCAAGGAACTGCTGCGGCTGGCGGCGTACGCGCTCAACGCTCCTGAAGACCAGCTTGAGCTTGGCATCGGCAAGCAGGGCGCTGAAGTTCGCGTGCGCGGAACCGACCGCGCCATCAATTATTGGGGCCTGGCCAACATCATCAACGTCAATAATGCCGGCCTGCCCGATGAGTTGCAGGACGTGACACTGAACTGCCGATACACCTGGCGTGCGCCCTTCAAGATCCCGGATCTAGAGCGCAAGTACGGCAACCTGACGCTCACTTATTCTTCTCAGCTCCACATCGCGGTGGTGGAAGTTGACACCGACACCGGCAACCCGAAGATCCTGGATTATTGCGCCATCGATGATTGCGGCGTCATGATCAACCCGCGCATCGTGGAAGGCCAGGTGCACGGCGCAACCGCACACGGAATCGGCGCTGCGCTCATCGAAAACTGCGCCTACGATGATTCCGGCAACATGGTGGCCAGCACCTTCAGCGAATACACGCCGATTACTTCCGTAAATATTCCCAACGTGAAGTATGGAAACATGGAAACGCCTTCGCCGCACAGCTACAGCGGCGCCAAGGGAATGGGCGAGGGGGGCGCTGCGCCGGTGCATGCCATCTCGGCAGCCCTGCAGGACGCGCTTTACCCGCAAGGCATCTACATCACGGAATCGTTCAACAACGGAGACTCGATTTTCAGCATGCTGGCCGCGCGGCGGCAGGGCCGCTCGACCGCGGGCGTGCGCACTGAGCGCCGGGCAAAGTAGTTGGTTGGAAAAATGATCCGCAGGGTTTGCATCGTCGGGTGTGGCGCCATCGGCAGCTTGTATGCCGCTCACCTGGCACGCGTGGCTGAGGTTTACGCCTTCGTGCGCCGCCGCGAGCACGCCCAGGCGCTGCAGCGTGACGGCATTCGCGTCACCGGCATCGACGCATTTCACTCGCAAATTCGTGCTACCAGCGATGCTTCCGAGCTGCCGCCCTGCGATTTTGCCATCGTGGCCACCAAGGCCACGCAGGCTGCGGCCGCGCTTTCCGCCTGCGGCCATCGCTTCGATGGGGGCGCGGTGCTCTCGGCGCAGAATGGCCTGGGCGGGGAAGAGATTATTGCGCGCCACACGCGCGCTTACGTGCTGCGCGGCACTACCTTCATGAGCGGTACGCGGCACAGCGACACGCACGTGCAGTATGAGCTCGATACCGCAACCTGGATGGGTCCGTTCGAGCCTACCGATACTCCGTTTGAAACCGTTGCTGAAGCGGCTGAACTCATCAACCGCGCCGGACTGAAGGCTGAAGCCCTGCGCGATGCGCGCCCGGCGCAGTGGGCGAAGGTCATCTTTAATTCTTCAGTCAACGCCGTCGCCGCGCTCACCGAGTTGCCGCACTGCCCGGCGTTTGCCGACGAGCGCTCATTTTCCTCGCTGGGGCATCTGCTGCATGCGCTGATTGAAGAGGGCAAAAGCGTCGCTGCTGCCGCCGGCGTGGCCCTGCATGAAGATCCGTGGAAAATGAACTGCCTGGGGGCGCGCACCAACCATCCGCCTTCCATGCTCAGCGATATTCGGAATCGCGCCACCACCGAAGTCGATTTCCTCGGCGGCGCCATCGCGCGCGAAGCTGCACGCCTGGGCATGGCTGCGCCGCTGCACACCGCGCTTTACCGGCTGATCAAGGGCAAAGAGGCAAGCTGGAGCTTCGATCAGGAAAACCAGCACGCCGATGAGGCTGAACACAGGTTGCACGCAACCAACCACTGAGGATTTTGATGGGATGGCCTTGCGATAACGCGAAGCTGGAAAAGGTCAGGGCGCTGATGCGCGAGCGCGACCTCGATGCCCTGGTGGTGCGTGCTCCCGACAACGTCCTGTACCTCGCTAACTACTGGTGCATGAAGGGCTACGACCTGGCAGTGTTTCCTCGCGAAGGCGAGCCGACGCTGGTGGTCATTGAGCCGCAAGCTGACGATGCTCGCCGTATGGCGTGGACGCGCGACATTCGCCTGTTCAAGTTCTATGACGAGCGCGACCCGCGGCCGCCAACCATGCGCTCGCTTGAGGCTGCGCTGCAGGTGCTGAAGCAGCGCGATCTAGCTGGAAAGGTCGGCATTGAGCTTGAAAACGGCTCCCAGGCGGCCGACCGCATGGTGGGCGAGCCCACGGTTTACACCAACTCATACTTTGAGGCGTTTCGCTCCGCCTGCGGCTCCGTAACCGACGCCACCGGCTTGCTGGCGCAGGCACGCGCCATCAAGACTCCGCAGGAACTCGAGCGCATGCGCCTGGCCAATGAACTGGCGGCGCTGGCCATGGAGCACACTCGCGACCGGATGCATGCCGGGATGAAGGAAAGCGAAGTCGGCGCCATGTTTGAAGGCTTCGTGCACAGCACCGGCATCGGCTTCCACGGCAAAGTGGAAATGGCCCGCGCCTTCACGCTAATCTGGTCGGGGAGCGGCATCAGGACTTTTACTGCAACGGGAGATCGGCCCGTACAACAGAATGAGCCCACGCTGTTTGAAATTTGGGTTTGCGTCGATGGGTACTGGAACGACTTGACCAAGAACGTCTGCCTCGGCGAGCTGACGCCGCGCTATCACAAGCTGCTTGACCAATTGCTCGGCGTTTACAACGAAGGTGTCGCTCACCTGCGCGATGGCGCCAGCCTGCCTGAACTCGATCGATTGATGCGGGCGCGCATTCGCGAAGCCGGCTACGCAGGCCAGCCTTCGCATCCCATAGCGCACGGCGTTGGCGCTCGCGCGCATGAGCCTCCGTATTCGCACCAGGCCGGCGGCGGCACCATTCAGCGCGGCATGGTACTGGCGATTGAGCCCGGAATTTACTGGCCTGAAGGCGGCGGCTTGCGCCTGGAAGATAATTTCCACGTCACCGAAAGCGGCAGCGAAAAGCTGTGTTCCTATCCTGACGATTTCCGCCTCGTGACCGCTAGCGGCTCGGCGCAAGGAGCGCGCGTATGAACCCTGAGGGGATCGCCGCGCTGGCGCAGCCGCAGTCGCGCCTGGCGCCGGAGCTCGCCGAAGCCATCTGCGCCAAGGTAGAAGAGCAGGCGCTGGTCAGCGATTGCTGCGACGTCATCAATATTCCGAGCCCTACCGGTTCGGAGCAGCAGATGGCCGAGCACATGCGCCGCCTGTTTACCTCGCTTGCGCTTGAAGTCACCTGGCAGGAAATAGAAGACGGGCGCGCCAACGTAATCGGCCGCTGGACGGGCGCGAGCACCGGCCCCAACCTGATGTTCAACGGCCACATGGATACCAGCAACAACGGTGACGAAGCGTTCCTCACCGGCATCGGCTACAAGCCGCATGCCGTGGTGCGCAACGGCGTCATCTTTGGCCTGGGAATTTACAACATGAAGGGCGCGCTGGTGTGCTACGTGCACGCAGTCAAGGCACTGCAGGCCGCGGGCGTGCGGCTGAAGGGCGACGTCATCCTGGGTGCGGTTGCCGGCGAAATTGAGAAGACGCAGTGGGGCGAGTTCCAGGGCAAGGAATATCGCGGCTACGGCGCGGGCTCGCACTACCTGGTGAACCACGGCGTCCTGCCCGATATGTGTATCCTGGGCGAACCGACCGACATGAACCTGGTGCTGGAGCACTACGGATCGCTGTGGGTGCGGTTGTCGACACGCGGCAATTATGTTCACACCGCCTTCGCGGCCGGCCACGAAGATGAAAACGCCATCGGCCGCATGCACCAGGTGTTGAACGATCTCCTGGAATGGATTCCGCAGTGGAACCGCGAAGCCTGCTGCGGCGATCGGCGCGGTACCGTCAACCTGGGCTGCATTCGCGCCGGCCAGCCTTGGCGCGCCAGCCGCACTCCTGAACGCGCTGACTTGTTTCTTGATGTTCGCGTGCCGCCCGCGATGCACATGAACGAGGCGCGTCGGCGGGTGAAGCAGGTGTTCGTTGAGCTGCAGCGCCGCTACCCTGAATTCAAGCTTGAATTTGAAACTTATGTTTCTGTTCCCGGCGCGCAGATTAGCCCTGATGAGGCCATGGTTCGCGCCATCGCCGCCAACCACAAGCGCGTTACCGGCAAGCCCGTGGTGCGCGACACCGTGTTGTGGTGCTCTGATGCCTCAGTGCTCAGCCGCTACGGAATTCCAACCGTCAATTACGGCCCTTCCAGCGGTCCGCGCGACGCGGAAGGCGAAAAAGTGAAGATCCAAACCCTGGTCGATGTCACCAAAATTTACGCGCTCACGGCCGCCGAGGTATGCGGAGTGGCGTGAGCGCCCGCAAGCAGATCGAAAGCCACATGCCAACTCAGAACGAAATTGATCGTCGTTATCACGACTTGCGCGCCGCCATGGAGCGCGATCATCTTGATGCGCTCATCGTGTGCGGCAATCAATACGCCGGCTTCGAAGGCGCGGTGCGCTACGTTTCCGGATTCGAGATTGTTCATCGCTACGCCTATGTGCTGCTGCCGCTCACCGGCGAACCCACGCTCGTCTTCCCGCGTGAAGCTCGCTGGATCGGCGACAAACACAAGCCGTGGGTGCGCGACCAGGTATGGCCTGAAGTTCCCGGCCACTGGCTGCGCGACCGCATTGGCGAACGCGGCTGGAAGCGAGTTGGCGTGCAAGGTCTCGATTTCGTCATGGCGGTCCGCGATTATCGCGAGCTGGCTTCCGCGAGCTTTGAAATTGTGCCGTGGGACCTGCCCTTCGACATGGTGCGCGCCGTTAAGAGCGAGGAAGAACTCGCTGCCGTGCGCGACAGCATGGATATCGTAGTTGATGGCTTCTGGGAGCTGGTGCAGCACTACCAGCCCGGGCAAACCGAAGCTGAGATCATGGCGCCGGCGGTGGAGCGCTTTTTCGCGCGCGGCGCCGGCCCGCGCATGATGAACATCATCCTCTCCGGCGCGCATGGCGAAGCGGAGGCGCACTTCAAAGTTCCCGGCGATCGCGCCGTCAGCCGCGACGATCTTCTTCTTTATTCGCTCGAAATCACCGGCGTCGATGGCTATTGGGTTGAGTTTTCGCGACCGCTCATCGGCGGCAAGCTCAGCCCGCGCACCGCGGCGATGGCGGAAGCTTATCCCATCGCCATGGAAGCCGGTCGCAAGCAGCTGCGCGAAGGCGAGCTCGCCTCGAACGTCCACCGCGCCGTCGTCGACGAATTGGGGCGACACGGCTTCGGCCTCGGGCATCTTTCCGGCCACTCTATCGGCCTGACGATGCTCGAGCTGCCCAACATCGGCGCGGGCTGGGACGTTGAGCTGCGCGAAAACATGATCTTCTCCCTGCATCCGCAGGTGGTCGACCGCGATGGCCAGGTGTGCCTCTACACCCAGGACACTTATCGCGTCGGCAAAAAAGAAGGCGAATCGCTGGTCGATGTGCCCTGGCAGTTCTTCCACGGGGGCGAGCGGCCCGCAACTTCCCGCGCCAGGAGCGCCGAATGAGGATCTGCATCGTGGGTTGCGGCGCGGTCGGCAGCATTTTTGCCGCGCACCTGGCGCAAGTCAAAGGGATTGAAGTCTGGGCCTACGACGTCAACCGCGAGCACGTTGACGCCATCAATCGCAACGGCCTCCAGGTTTCAGGAGCAGCCGAATTTACCGCCCGCCTGCGTGCCACCTCCGATCCCGCTGAACTCCCTGCTTGTGCCTTCGGCCTCGTTGCTACCAAGGCCACGCACACCCGGCAGGCAATGCAGCAGGTGGCGAGCGCCTTCGCAGAAAACAGCGCCGTCTGCTCCGTGCAAAACGGCCTGGGCAGCGAAGAGATCATCGCCGAGCATGTGCGCTTTGTGCTGCGCGGAACCACCTTTCCCGCCGGCCACCTGAACGGCCCCGGCCGCGTTGGTTTCGATATCAAAGGCGATACCTGGATCGGCCCCTTCGAGCCCACCAACACGCCCTTTGCGATGGCTGAACAACTGGCTGCGCTGATGACCGAAGCCGGCATGAACACCATCGCGCTGCGCGACGCTCGCGGCGCACAGTGGACCAAGCTGATCTTCAACGCTTCAACCAACCCGGTGGGCGCGCTCACCCGGCTGCACCACGGTGCGGCCACGAACTTCCCGCCCACCGGCGAGCTGTTTGAAAAACTGATTGCTGAAGGCGAAGCGGTTGCTCGCGCGCTCCGCGTCACGCTTGATGGCGACCCGCGCGCCATGGTCGCCAAAGGCGCAAAGTCGCCCGGCAAGCACCGTGCCAGCATGCTGCAAGACGTGCTGGCCGGCCGCCAGACCGAAGTTGACTTCATGAACGGCGCCATTGTGAAACACGGCCAGCAGCTTGGGGTTCCGACGCCTTTGAACTACGCCATGTGGTGCCTGATCAAAGGCCTGGAGCATTCCTGGAGCGAGCCATAGCCGCCTTCCCGCAGCAAACTTCATCTGCAAGATTCCCGGAGAGCACATGCGACCACTTAAAATCGGAGTACTGCAGCTCAGCATGGAACCAGTTCAGCAGGCCGTCCGCATGGCGAAGGCCTGCGACGATGCCGGCTTCGACATCTTCTGGGTTGCCGAGGCCTATCCGTGGTGGCGCAAGCACGGCTTTGAAGCGCGCTCTTCCACCGC
>JAJPJZ010000233.1 GCA_021323935.1 Terriglobia bacterium
CGTGCCGAAATGAGCAAGCAGATCGGCGCGGCTCAAACTCCGGCGTACTGAGCGCGCTTCAGGAAATTGCCGCTGCCGGCTTTGCCTTTGAATTCGTTGTTCTCAACAATTACGCGCCCGCGCGACATCACGATTTCCGGTACGCCGGTGATCGTGATGCCTTCAAACATCGAGTAATCCACGCGCATGTGGTGAGTCTTGGCCGAGATGGTGTGCTTACGGGTGGGATTGAAGATCACCAGGTCGGCATCGCTGCCCACCGCAATCGTGCCTTTGCGCGGATACAGCCCGAACAGCTTGGCCGGGGTGGTTGAGGTCAGCTCGACAAAGCGGTTCGCGCTGAAACGGCCTGAGGCCACGCCGCCGGAATAAACCAGGCTCATGCGGTGCTCGATGCCCGGGCCGCCGTTGGGAATCTTGGTGAAATCGTTCTTGCCGAGTTCCTTCTGCTCCTTGAAGCAGAACGGGCAGTGATCGGTTGAGACCACTTGCAGGTTGTCCTGCTTCAGGCCCTGCCACAATTTTTCCTGGTGCCACTTCTCGCGCAATGGCGGCGTGAACACGTACTTGGCGCCTTCAAAGCCGGGTGCCTCCATATTCTCGAGCGAAAGATACAGATACTGCGGGCAGGTTTCGGCGTAGACGGGCAGGCCGCGGTCGCGCGCCTCACGCACTTTTTCAAGCGCGTCATTGCAGCTCAGGTGCACGATGTAAACCGGCGCGCCCGCCATTTGCGCCAGCGCAATCGCCCGAGCCGTGGCCTCGGCTTCAGCCGTGGTAGGCCGGGTGAGCGCATGATATTTCGGCGCGGTTTTGCCCTCCGCCAGCGCCTGCTGCACGATGACATCGATGGCGCCGCCGTTTTCGGCATGCATGCAGATCATGCCGCCGTTCTTTGCGGTGCGCCGCATGGCTTTGAAGATGCTGGCGTCGTCGAGCATGAACACGCCCGGATACGCCATGAACAGCTTGAAGCTGGGCACGCCTTCACGCACCAGCGCGTCCATTTCGTCGAGCCGCGCGTCGGGCAAATCGGTGATGATGCAGTGGAAGGCGTAATCGGTGGTGGCTTTTGACGCGGCTTTCTGCATCCAGGCATCGAAGGCGGTGCGCAGCGTCTGGCCTTTGTACTGGATGGCGAAATCAATCAGCGTGGTGGTGCCGCCGAACGCGGCAGCGCGCGTTCCGGTTTCAAAGTCATCGGCGCTGGTGGTGCCGCCAAACGGCATGTCGAGATGGGTGTGTACGTCAATGCCGCCGGGCATGACCAGACGGTCCTTGGCGTCGATCACGCGGGTCGCATTGTCGCGAGCAACCCTCGCGCCGATGGCCGTGATCCTGCCGCCTTCAACGCCGAGATCAGCCTGGTAAGTATCGGTCGCGGTGACCACCGTGCCGTTGGTGATGAGAAGGTCAAAAGCCATGAGTGGAGCGCCTCCGCGCCATCCGCGCAGTTAAGAAAACCGCCATTCTATGCTATGCTCCGCGTTTTCGCTGGTGAGGAGAACCCATGCAGTTCGGCATCACTATTAAACCTGACATCTCGATTGATCGCATTGTCGCGCTCGCCCGCCAGGCCGAATCGTGCGGCTTTGAGTACGGCTGGATCTTCGACTCCCACGTCATCTGGATGGAGCCGTATCCGCTCATGACGTTGATGGCGAAAGCTACCACGCGCATGCGTCTCGGGCCCTGCGTCACCAATCCCGTGGTGCGCGACGTTACGGTCGCCTCCAGCCTGTTTGCCACCCTGCAGCTTATTTCAAGCGGACGCATGCAGCTTGGCATCGGCCGCGGCGACAGCTCGCGCCGCGTGCTCGGCAAGAAGCCGACTACGCTCGCCAACCTGGAGCAATTCGTCAGCGAATTTCGCGCGCTCACCGGCGGCGGCGAAATCGACTACGAAGGCAAACCGGCGCGCCTGCCCTGGGCGGCTGCCGGCGTGCCCCCGGTGTGGGTCGCCGGATACGGGCCGAAAGCCCTCAACACCGCCGGCCGCATTGCCGACGGCGTCATCCTGCAATTCGCCGATCCTGACCTCATCGAATGGTGCTGCAGCTTCGTCCGGCAGGGCGCCAAGGAGGCCGGCCGCGATTTTTCGAAAATCCAGATCATGTCCGCCGCGCCGGTCTGGATGTCAGCCGACATTAAAACCGGACGCGAGCGCGTCCGCTGGTTCCCGGCGCTGGTTTCAAACCATGTGATTGACCTGATTTCAAAGTATGACCCCAAGGACCTCCCCGAGTCGCTCACTTCGTTCGTTCGCGACCGCGGCGCGTACGATTACCTGCATCACTGCGAAGTGGGCTCGAGCAACGCCGAATTCGTTACCGATGAAGTGGTGGATCGCTTCTGCATCCTGGGCGACGCCGCCGCGCATCGCCGCAAGCTGGAGCGCCTGCGCCAGGCCGGCGTCACCCAGTTCAACATTTACCTGATGTGCGGAGAAGAAGAGCAGACCCTGGAGCAATACCGCCGCGAAATCATTCCGCAGCTCCAGGCGCAGGTGCGACCCGGCACCGCCGGCACTCGGGCGTGAGCTCAGC
>JAJPJZ010000267.1 GCA_021323935.1 Terriglobia bacterium
AGCACCGGATCGTGCCCGCCCCACTTCTGCAGGGTTTCGTCGGCGGTTTTTGAGAAGCCGAAATCGGCTGCGTGGCTGAAGCGGCGCTCCACGTCGTAGTATTTGTCGGCCGCCATCAGCTCCAGCGTGCGCAGCAGCCCCAGCTCATCGAACAGCTCCGCGCCGGTGCGGTTCTGCCCGCCTTCACCGCGGGTCAGCGCCATCATCAGCACAGTTGCGCCGTGCCCGCGCGCCTCCAGCGTCATCAGCGCGCCCGGTTCGTCATCCGGATGCGCCGCCGTCACCATCATGCGCGCGGTGGTGCGCAGCTTCTGCAGGTCCTGCCACAAGCCGCTCAGCCCATGATCTTCCGGCAGCGGTGGCCCCGCGTAGGCGCGCAGGCTCCACGCCAGGTCTTCCTTGGCATTAGGTTGTAGCGTCGATTTTGCTGCGTCAACCGCCTGCTGCTGGCCAGGTGCGGCCAGCGCCGCCAGCACAAGAATGGAAAGTGCGAACCGCCTCGTCGCCCATTGCATGAGAGAGGCAATTGTAAAAGACTGGCGCTGAATTACCGAATTAACCGTGCCTGCACGCCACGCTGCTCGCTGTTACCATCCCACAGCCTGCCCATCTTTTCTGGGGTCGCTCGCCCCGGCCAGCGCGCCGGTTTCGGGATCAAGCATGATTAACTGCGCGCCTCCCATCGCGCTGCGCACGTTCGGCACGCTCGCCCGCCTGTGCCCGCGCCGCTCCAGTGCCGCGATCACGTCAGCGCCCATGGCATCTTCCATGATGACGCGGCTTCCGCCGTCATAGCGAAAGCGAGGCGCGTCAATCGCCTCCTGCAGTCCCATGCCTAAATCAATGATCCGCGTCAGCACTTCCACGTGACCCTGCGGCTGCATGCCTCCGCCCATCACCCCAAAGCTGAACAGCAGCTTGCCGTCCTTGAACACCATCGCCGGAATAATGGTATGAAACGGCCGCTTCCCGGGCGCAATCACGTTCGGAGAATTGGGATCGAGCGAGAACTGTGAGCCGCGGTCCTGCATCACGATGCCGGTATCGCCCGCCGTCACCCCCGAACCAAAATGCTCATACAGGCTGTTGATGAACGACACCGCATTGTGGTCCTTATCGACCACGGTGAAGTAGGTGGTTGAACCCTGCATCAGCATGCCGGGCTGCGGATCCTGGATGGCCGTACCCGGCTTGATCAGCGCCGCGCGCTGCTTGGCATACTGCTTCGAGAGCAACTGCTCCACCGGCACCTTGGCAAACTTAGGGTCGGCGATGTAGCGGTTGCGGTCGGCAAAGGCCAGCTTCATGGCTTCAATTTCGGTGTGGTAGTAGGCATCCCGCTGCTGCTGCCACATGGAGCGCAGGTCAAAATTCTCCAGGATGTTCAGCGCAATCAGCGCCGTCAGCCCCTGCCCGTTGGGCGGCATCTCGAACACCTTGTAGCCGCGGTAGTCAGTTGAAATCGGCTCCACCCACTCCGAGTGCTGCGCCGCCAAATCCTGCATCGTGATGTAGCCGCCATGCTGCTGGAAATAAGCGACCATCTGCCGGCCGATTTCGCCGTTATACAGCGCGTCGCGCCCGCCCGCAGCCAGCGCGCGCAAGGTCTTGGCAAGATTCGCATTGCGAAAAATCTCGCCCGGCTTGGGGGCGCGGCCCTGCGGCAAATAGGTTGCCGTGGAAGCCGCATCGCGCTTCAGCACTTCAACTTCCGCGTTCCAGTCTTCCGCCGTTTTCTCCATCACGGGGAAGCCGTTTTCCGCATACTCGATCGCCGGCTCGAGCAGGTCGCTGAGTTTCATGGTGCCGTACCGGTTCAGCAGCGTTACCCAGCCATCGAAAGCTCCCGGCACTGAAATGCTCTCCATGCCGCGCACCGGAATCTGCTTCAGCCCCTTTTGCTGGAAGTGCTCCAGGGTGAGCGCCTGGGGAGCGCGGCCGCTGGCGTTCAAGCCTTTCAGCTCGCCGGTCTTCGACCAATAGACCATCACGAAGGCGTCGCCGCCCACGCCGGTCATCATGGGCTCCGTTACATTCAGCATGGCCGCCACCGCAATGGCGGCATCCACAGCGTTTCCGCCGCGCTTCAGCACTTCCAGGCCGACCTGTGACGCCAGCGGCTGGCTGGTCGCGACCATGCCGTGCTGCGCCCGCACCGCCGAGCGGCTCTCGCGTGCCGGAATCATTGTGGTTTGCGCGTGTAACGCGGCCCCCGCCATGGCCAGCGCCGCCATTCCGGCGGCATACCTGGGTAATCGCATTTTTCTCTCCCCTGCGCTTGCATCGCGCCGCGATGCTATTCGCCCGCGCGGCGAACGTCAAATCCAGCGGCGCAAACGTCGCAGTTTGAGATCATGGGCCGCGTCGCATTGGGCTCACAAGTGGCCGCTGTTTTCCACTGGGTGCACCTTTTTGCACGGTCGCTGCCAGCGCCCTGTGAATCGCGCTTTTCGCCATCTTTCAATTCGCATTAAGCCGTTGGCGGCCAGCAGCTTAGCTCATGGCAACGCGGGTTCAGGCGTTTCTGCTTTGGCAGAAGAACTGCTTAATACGTGCGGGTACGCACAAGCACGCCCTAATATCTTTCAAATGATGCTCGCGAGGTACAGTTCAATGGGTTCACAAGCGGTGCAGCCCGAGCAGAGGTCGATGCGCCGTTTCACCATGCAATTGCCGGTGCAGGTGAAGCTCGCTGGCCTCGATACGATTGCCACCACGCGTGACGTCAGCGCCAAGGGCGTGTTCATCTACACTGACCGCGATTTCGCCAACGATTCGCCCATCGAGTTCACCCTCACGCTGCCGCCTGAGATCACCATGACCCAGAGCATCCGCGTTAATTGCACCGGCAAAGTGGTGCGGGTGGAGCGCGACCCCCGCGGCAAGTACGGCGTCGCCGCCCTCATCGATCATTACCGCTTTCTCGATTCCAGCGAGCCCAGCTCCTAGCCGCTGAACAAAGTTTGCAAAAACAAAATACCGGCCAGGCTGGCCGGTATTGTTGCGTACAACGTGCGCTTCAGACTAGCGGTTCCAAATCACGGTTGTACAGGATCGCCCTCGCTCACGTCCGCTCCCCACAGCGCCGACTTGCCTTTGCCTGCGCCGGCAGCCGCGCCCCAGAGCGCTGACTTGGTTTTGCCTCCGCCGGTGCTGCTGCCCCACAGCGCCGACTTGTGGCCATGGTCACTGGAGCTAGTGCTGGTGCCGGTGCTGGTGCCGCTGCCCCACAGGCCGGACTTATGCTCGCCCGCCACCGTGTTGCTTCCCCACAGCACCGAGGCATCGGAGCTCCACAGCACGCTGAAGCCGTCCTGCGAACTCGCTCCCCAAACCACCGAGCTGTCAAGGCTCGCCACCATGGGCTGCCCATTCGCGGTCGAACCGGCAAACACCGTCGGACCCCACACCGATGAGGCGCTCCACAACAGGCTGCTGCCCCACACGATCGAGATGTCCTGGTCGAGCGCGTAAACGTTACCGGTCGCCGGATCTACCGCGGCCGCCGGTGATTCTGCAGTCTGGCCGGCCGGGACCACGTCGCTGTTCTGCAGCGCCGCTTCAACGTCCACGTATCCTGCGCCGACGGTGAAAACGTCGTAGTAGTCGGTGTAAGTCGTGCCCGTGCTCGGGTCCGTAACGCTGCTCGACGTCGGGAAGTTCTTGCTCGCCGTCTTCATCAGGCGGGCTTTCACGCTGTCAGGCGTAAGCGTCGGGTCCTGCTGGATCAGCAATGCTGCCGCGCCGCTCACCACCGGGGCCGCCATGCTGGTGCCGCTCAGCTTCATGTAGCTCAGCGAAACTCCAGGAAACGCCATGGTCATGTAGTCGGTAAAGCTCACGCCCAGCGACGGGTAGCGCACCGCCAGCAGGGCATGCGGCGCACGCAGTGAAATCACCTGGTTTCCCGGCGCAACCAGGTCAGGCTTGATGATGTGATCGACCACCGTAGGCCCTTTCGAGCTGTAGCTGGTCATGATGTCGTCGCTGCGGTCGGCCGTATCCTGCGTGTTCATCGCGCCAACCGTGATTACATAGGGATCGTTGCCCGGCGCCGCGATGGTGCCATAGCCATACGTGCCGGCGGAG
>JAJPJZ010000096.1 GCA_021323935.1 Terriglobia bacterium
CTGCGGGACGAGCGCGCAAGTGCAAACCCGGAATCCTCAGTGAGTTACCTGTGCGTTGTTGTGGATAAGGAGCGAGAAAAGCAACAGGGCAGAGGCCAGCGTGAAAAAGAAGCGCGGCGTGGCGTCAATAGGCGAGCGGCGACACGGGAAGCGGGACGGTAGAGCGCCAGTGAGAATGGAGCCGACGATCGGACTTGAACCGATGACCTGCTGATTACGAATCAGCTGCTCTACCAACTGAGCTACGTCGGCGCACGACGGAGTTCGCCTTCACGCAATTTGATTTTACCGGCGCCTGAATCGAGCGTCAAAAGCCCGCCGACAGCGAGTCTCAACTTGTTGGAGCTTCGCGACCGCGATCGAGGTTTGTATCGCCTCGTAGCTGCCAACTTCAAAGACGAATCTCACTGCCCGGCTACTCGGCGGCCGGCTGCGGCACTTTTTTGGTTCCCTGCAGCTCGGCCGCGGTCTGCTGGATGTTCAGCGGCCCGAGCCGCTCGAAGCCCGGCCATGCGCCGTACTTCGGTTTGAGCTGCGCGAGCACAGCCTGGGTGAGCGCGTCGCCTGACTGGCCGGCGGCTTGAGCTTTCTGGACGGCGCTGCGAAGGTCGCTGAGGTAGTCGCGAAAAGCCTTCAGGTCGGCGGTGGTGGCAATGTCGCCGTGCCCGGGGACAAACGTCGCGTTGGGGTGGGCGGCGACGATCCTGTCGAGGGTTTCGACCCATGCCGACGTAGTCGCGTCGATTAAATTTGGAATGCGCTGGTTCCAGCCCAGGTCGCCGGTGAAGACCACGTTGGCGTCAGGAATATAAACCACGGAATCGCCGCCGGTGTGGCCAGGGAGATAGACCACGCGAACAGGCCGGCCGCCCAGGTTGATTTCGAGCGCGTGATCGTAGGTGATGTTCGGCTCAACCAGGGCGTCAACGGTGGCGCGCTGCTCAGGCGTAGGGGTGGCGCCGTTCTGCTGGTAGAACTTCAAATTTTCAGTGCGGACCCAGGCGCGCTCATTACGATGCGCGATCACGGTTGCGCCCACGGCGGTGAAAATCGCGTTGCCGGCAACGTGGTCGAGATGGTAATGCGTGTTGACCACGTACTTAATCGGGAGGTTCGTGACTTTCCGGATCTCGGCCAGCAAGTCGCGCGCGGGCGGCTGGCTGATGAAAGTATCGACCACGAGGACCGCGTCATCGCCGATGATGAAGCCGGTATTGCCGCCGGCGCGGCCTGAAATTGCCGCGTAAACTCCCCTGCCGGGCTGCTTGAGGACGAATGCCGGGCCCTGCGCAGGCGGCTGCTGCTCCGCCGGTGCAGGCGTTTGTGCCTGGGGCGCGGATTGCGCCACGAGCGTCGCGGCGGCAAGCACAAGGCTGGTGATGAAGTGTCTGAGCATGGTGGCGGGAATTCTAGTGCATTGAGCAGCGGGAGCAAAACACAATCACCCGGGCGGCGAGGCGCGACCCGGAACGCATGATGCGATCGCAGGTGGGGCCGCAGCCGATGATGTGAGCAGACGGGCGAGGACACGGCCGTCTTGGCGCCGCTGCAATGCGTCAATACAGGATGGACGGCAGGTATGCGCCTTGCGGTTCGTTGTAGAGGCCGACGGTCATGAGCGTGAGCGGCTCGACCACCTTGAAGTGCGCCAGGCACCAGCGGAACAGTTCAGCATTGCGCATCGGGATGATGAAGCCGGGTCCGCCGAAGGAATGGGCCGCGGCAATAAGCGCCTGCAGGTCGTAATTGCTTTCGGCGACCGCGCAGGAAAAAAATGCGATGCCGGTGGCGAAGCCGGTGATGCGTCCAGCGCGCTCGACGACCGTGGCGGTGCCGTGGCGAATGCCGTCGCGCAGTTCTTCGGTCCGGTCAAAGCCGTGAACGTGCAAGTGGAGCTCGGCGCAGGCGTTGACGTCCGGTTCGGCGGCGCTCCGCACCTTGCAATCGGGCAGTTGCCGGCGCAGCGGAGTGCCGGTCATGACGGCAAGTGGTTCGCGCACAACGAAGCCGAGCTTGGCATAAAGCGAAAGCGAGCGGCGATGATAGCCGGCCTGGACCAGGCGAACGCCGGGATGCCGCTGGGCGCGCGAATGCTCCATCACTGCATTCATCAGGGCGCGGCCGGCGCCGCGGTCCTGCGCGGCAGGATCGACGGTGATCGGGCCAATGCCGGCGACCGGCGAACGCTCGTCAAGGCAGTTGGAGCCGATGATGCGGCCATTCGACTCAGCCACCACGCAGTAAAACTTCGGATGGGTAAACAGCGCCGTCATCAGGCCGCGGGCCCGTTCTATGTCGGGAACATCGGGCGGGAAGTTATGCCGCGCGGCGATTTCGTGGAAGGCTTCATAACAGATGCGGCCGCATTCGGCGGCATCTGCGGCGACCGCGCGCCGCACGGAAACGGTTAGTGATTCTGAATGGGAAGCTGCACTCGCCAATGGCCGTTCTCCTGAACAGTGCTCCGCGACGTTACGATAGCGCGCCCGGGTGGGGAGCGCGTCACGTGAGCGGTTAAGAACTAGCTTAGGTTAACAGCAGCAACCACGCGTTCGGGCACAGCGCCGGCCAGAGTGCTCCTCACCGCCTCAAGCATCTCAGGAATCGGGACGGGCTTGGCCAGGATACGGAAGCTGTATCCCTGGGTGCTGGCGTCGGCCATAATGTCGGCAGTGGCGGTGTTGCCGGAAAACAGGAGGATGCGGGTCTTGGGGAGCTGTTCGCTCAGGGCGATGGCCAGCGCCACGCCGTTCATGCCGGGCATAACGACGTCACTGAACACCAGGTCAGGCCGTATTTCCAGCGCCTTGGTAAGGGCGCTTACGCCATCGTTGGCGACCGCGGTGCGATAGCCGTGCGCCTCGAGGATGGCAGAGCACGTCATCGTGATCGAGGTTTCGTCGTCAACAATCAGGACAAGCGGAGTGGCCAATTCGTCAGATGACCCGGGCATAGACAATGGCGTGGATGCCTGCTGGAGCAGCAGCGTTGCTTCAGGCCAGGGAAAGCTCGGGCCCGGGCGTCGTTTTCCGTATGCCTCGCGGCGCGATGCCGCGGTTTGTAATTTGCCGCCCCAGCTTCTATACTTATTCAGGTACGTGGTAGGCGTTGAGCGGTAAGTGCGCCGGGGCGCAGTGACCGGGTGCACGCGGCGGGGACACCAGTCGGCGCGAGCCGGCTTTATTTTTGGGTTGCCGCACGCTTCCCAGGATGCCAGCTTCGTCTCCCCGGTCAAGCAGGCTTCGGCGGCGCGCGCCGAAGCACGATCTCAGGGCAGCGGTCAGGCCGACGGCTCATGTCCAATATCGAACAGCACGTTCGCGAAATTGCGGAGCGCGTAGCTGCTGACCTGGGCCTTGAAGTGGTTGACGCGGAGTTGCGCGGCACGGGAGGAAAAAGCCGCATGCTGCGGGTGTTCATCGATAAGGCGAGTGCCGGCTTGGCGTCGGGAGTTGCGGGCGATCGGGCGCATGCAGCAAGCCAGAAGCCTGAGCAGAGCGGAGTGACGCACGAAGACTGCGTCGCGTTCAGCAATGAGTTCGGCACGATTTTGGACGCCGAAGATGCGATACCGGGTGCGGGCTACACGCTGGAAGTTTCATCGCCCGGGCTCGACCGCAAGCTGGTGAAGGCGGCGGACTATGAGCGCTTCGCCGGGCAACTGGCGAAGGTGACGACCAGGGAGCCGGTTGACGGGCGGCGCAATTTCCAGGGGCGGCTCAAGGGCATCGAAGGCGGGCAAGTTGCACTGGCGCTGGAAGAGCGCAAGACGAAAAAAGTAAAAGGCAAGCCGGCGCCGCCTGAGGCCACGGCAGCCACCCAGGCAGTAAAGATTGAATTGGCCAATATTGAGAAGGCCAACCTGGTTCCTGAGTTTTAGGCAAGCTGCGAAATGGCCGCAGCGCGGAACGCGCGGAATGAGGAGCAGGTTCTCCTCTGCCGCGCCGAACCTGTGAGAGCTGAGTTCTTATGGCAAGTGATCTGTACAACAGCATTGACGCGTTGAGCCGTGAAAAAGGCATCGATCCGCGCATCGTGATCAGCGCGGTGGAAGATGCCATCGTGATTGCGACCCGCAAGTCACTGAAGACACCTGAGCTGCTGAAGGCCGAGCTCGACAAGGACACCGGCGTCATCAACGTGTTCGCGGTGAAGAGCGTGGTTGAAAATGAAGACGAGATCGAGGACCCGCACGAGCAAATCGCGCTCGATGAAGCGCGCGAGTACGACGCCGCGGTAGAAATCGGCGGCGAAGTGCGCATTCCGCGGGCGCAGCACCAGATGCAGAACCCCACGGGGTTGGGCCGCATTTCGGCGCAACTGGCCAAGCAGGTCATTTTCCAGAAGGTGCGCGAAGCCGAGCGCGACACGGTTTACAACGAGTACATCGGCCGCGTGGGCGAGATCGTGAACGCGACGGTCAAGCGGGTGGAAGGCCCTGACGTGATCTTCGATATCGGCAAGGCCGAGGCCAAGATGCCGCGCAAAGAACAATCGCGGCTGGAATCGTTCGCCGTGGGCGAGCGTGCGCGGGTGGTCATCAAGACGGTTGACAAGGCCAGCAAAGGACCGGGGGTCGTGGTTTCACGCGCTGCGCCCGAGCTGGTGCAGCACCTGTTCCAGACTGAAGTGCCGGAGATCTACGACAACACCGTCGTGATCCGCGCGATTGCGCGCGAGGCCGGCGAGCGCACCAAGATTGCGGTGATGTCCAAGGACAAAGACGTGGATCCGGTGGGCGCATGCGTCGGAATGAAGGGTATGCGGGTGCAGAGCATCATTCGCGAGCTGCGCGGCGAAAAGATTGACATCATCGAGTACAGCGAAGACCCGGTGCAGTTTGCGGAAAAGGCGCTGCAGCCGGCCAAAGTCAGCCGCGTCACGGTGGTGGACGCAAGCGACAAGCACCTGGAAGTAATCGTTGACGATACGCAGTTGTCACTGGCCATCGGGAAGAAAGGCCAGAACGTGCGGCTGGCGGCGAAGCTGCTGGGCTGGAAGATCGACATCAAGAGCGAGGAAGAGAAGCGGCAGGAAGTTGAACAGCAGATGCAGGCGCTGGTCAGCTCCACTACGCCGCTGGATCGCGTGCCTGACCTGGAGGAAGGCGTGATCGATAAGCTGGTGGCGGCCGGCATCAACAATGTGGAAGCGCTGGCTGACATGACGCCCGAACAACTGGAAGAAATCCCGGGAATCGGGCCAAAGACGGTGGAAAAAATCTCGATTGCGGTCAATACTTACTTCAGCAGCCTGGAAGCTGGTGAAGCCGCCGGCACGCCGGCAGAGGCCGCCGCGCCGGATGCGCCGGAAAGCCAGCCTGCCGCCGAAACGACCGACGCAGCGCCGGCCGACGACACCGGGCCTGACTCGGCCGGGCAATCGGGCGATACCCAGGGCCTTTCGCAAATCGAAGACAGCAACGCTGAAAGCGTCAGCGAACTGGTGGAAGAAGGCCAGGACTGGGAAGGCGCAGCCATCGCAGGGGTGGAGAATGCTCCGCCTGCCGATGTCAGCGAAGTGGAAGCGCACGAACGGCGCCCGGACGAGGACACTGAGCCGGAGAAGCCGTAGTAACGGGCGGAAATGCCGAATGCACATCGATCGGCGAATTTTGACGGCAGCAGCCAGAGACTTGAGTTGGTGGTGAGGTTGAGATGAAGACTTAACCGCGCACGACTTGGAGCTGAAGAAAAGGGCGAATGAGGATCAACGAATTAGCCAGGGAACTGGAGATACCTTCAAAGCAGGTCATTGAGGCTCTGCCTAAAATCGGCATTGCCGATAAGAAGAGCCACTCCAGCAAGGTCGAGGCGGATGAGGTCCAGAAGATCAGGGACTACTTCCGCGCGAGCAGCAGTGGAGACGGCAAGCAGGCCAGTGCGGGCCGGGCGACGCGCGACGGCGACGAAATTAAGCCGAAGTTCGACCTCTCGCACATCTCCAAGCCCGGCGACGTGCTGAAGGCCATCCAGCAGAAGCAGGCAGAGCCTGCGGCTGCGCCGCCGCGTCCGGCCGCCAAGCCTGCGGCCCCTGCCGCGCCGGTGGCCAAGGCTGCACCTGCGGCTCCCGCTGCGCCGCAAGCCTCTCCGCCGGCCGCGCCGCAATCGAGTGCTCCGGCCAAGCCGGCACCGCGCTTCATTACTCCAGAGTCGGTGGCCACTGCGCGCCCGGCGCCGCGCATTGTGCGCGCTGAGCCGCAAGCGCCGCCGCCTGCGCCGGAGCCCGCACCGCAGGAAATTTCAGCTTCAGCCGCGCCTCCGCCGCGAGTGGCTCCGCCGGCTGCGCAGCCAACTGCCGCCAGGCCAGCTGCGCCTGAAGCATCGCCTGCGATGCTACGGCCCGGGGCTGAACCGCAAGCGCCCGCGGCGGCAGCGCCGCCGCAGAAGACGGTTCCAACCGAGCCGGTGCGGCGCGTCATCGTTCCGCAAACCGGACCGCGCCCCGTATACCAGGCGCCGGTGCAGCCACGTACCCTGACCCCCACGCCAGGCCAGCCGATTGCACGCCGGCCGATTCCCGGCCAGCCCATTGCGCAGCGTCCACGCCCGATGGGTGCGGGCGGAGCACCCGGGCAGTTCCAGCGTCCCATGGGACCGGGAGGCCGCCGGCCCATGCATCCGACTTCGCGACCCATGGCGCCGGGAGCACGACCAGGCTTCGGCGCCCGGCCGATGGGCGCGCCGCCTGCAGGTGCGCCGACCGCGCCCGGCCAGCGACGTCCGGGGCCGAACCGGCGCCCCGGCCAGCAATACGTTCCGCGCGGCGTGAAGGAAGGCCCGATGAAGGGCTTTGTTCCGCCGCCGCGGCTCACGCTTTCCAATGAACCGCTGCCGATCACGCGTGAGATCACGATCACGGAAGGCGTCAGCGTTAAGGACCTGGCCGAGAAGCTTGAAGTCAGGGCGAAGGATTTGATTGCGCGGCTGCTGGCGCGCGGCGTGTTCGCCACCATCAACCAGACGCTCGACCAGGAATTGGCCATTGACCTGGCGCGGCAGTTCGGGGCCGACGCCAAGGTCATCAGCTTTGAGCAGCAACTGATGCAGGACACCGGCCCGGCGCAAACCGCGGAGCAGGTTGCTGAAGCCATGCAGACGCGCCCGCCGGTGGTCACGATCATGGGGCACGTTGACCACGGCAAGACGACGTTGCTTGACAGCATTCGTGAAGCCAACGTGGCCGGCGGTGAAGCCGGCGGCATTACCCAGCACATTGGCGCTTACAAGGTGCGCATTGCTGACGTGAACTCGCCTGCGTATGGGCGCGAGATCGCCTTCATCGATACGCCCGGCCACGAAGCCTTTACGCGGATGCGGGCGCGCGGCGCCAAGGTCACCGATATCGTTGTGCTGGTCGTGGCCGCCGATGACGGCGTGATGCCGCAGACGCTTGAGGCCATTGACCATGCCAAGGCCGCCAATGTGCCGATCGTGGTTGCAGTGAACAAAATCGACAAGCCGGATGCGCTGCCCGAGCGGGTGAAGAAGCAACTCGCCGACCGCGGCCTCATGCCTGAAAACTGGGGTGGCAACACAGTTTTCGTAGATGTTTCGGCCAAGCAGAAGACCAACCTGAACCTGCTGCTGGAAATGATTTGCCTGGTTGCCGATCTGCAGGAACTGAAGACCAATCCTGATCGCTCGGCCAGCGGCACGGTGCTCGAGGCCAAGCTCGATCGCGGCCGCGGCCCGGTCGCAACCGTGCTGATCCAATCAGGCACGCTGAAGGTGGGCGACGCCTTTGTCGCCGGCAACATCTTTGGGCGCGTGCGCGCCATGTTCGATGACCGCGGCAATGCGGTCGAGCAGGTCGGGCCGTCGTCTCCGGTTGAGATTCTTGGCTCGGAAGGTCTGCCGGCGGCGGGCGATCAGTTTGTGGTGGCGGAGCGCGAGCGCGCGCATGAAATTTCTGAGTACCGCACCATGAAGGCGCGCGAGGCGCAACTCGCCAAGACTTCACGCGTGTCGCTCGAAGGCCTCTCGGAGCAGATCAAGAACGCCGGCATCAAGGAGCTGCCCATCATTCTGAAGGGCGACGTGCAGGGCTCGATTGAAGTGCTCTCAGACCTGCTGACCAAGCACTCGAACGAAAAAGTTAAGATCAAGGTCCTGCACTCCGGCGTGGGCGCGATCACCGAAACCGACGTGCTGCTGGCTTCGGCGTCGAATGCCATCATCATCGGCTTCAACGTGCGGCCGGAGCGCAAGGCGCAGGAGCTTGCCGAGCAGGAAAAGGTCGATATCCGCATGCACTCGATCATTTACGAGCTGCAGGATGAGATTAAGCGCGCGATGTCGGGCCTGCTGGAGCCGGTGATCAAGGAAACCTATCACGGGCGCGCAGAAGTTCGCGAGACGTTCCGCATTCCGAAAATCGGCACCATCGCAGGCTGCTACATGCACGATGGCTTCATCAAGCGCGACGACGAAGTCCGCCTGCTGCGCGACAACGTCGTGGTGTTCAAGGGCAAAGTCGGTTCGCTGCGCCGCTTCAAGGATGACGTCAGCGAAGTGCGCAACGGCCAGGAGTGCGGCATCGGCATCGCCGGTTACGGCGACGTAAAGGTCGGCGACGTGATTGAAGGTTTTGTGACCGAGCGCATCGCCCAGGAAGTGTTCGCGTAGCGCTTTTGAGCGCCAGAGCAGCGGCCAGCGAAAAGGCTGGCCTTTGCTCTTTATGAGAACGCGCGGCAGCTTCCCGCAGATGCCGTGCGCGGCTATAAAGACCAGTCCCGGTCGAAGCTTTTCTTTTCTAATTCAATGCCGATTGCTTTCCTCACCATTGAGCTTCGCATCGAGGCGGCGCAATCGCTGAAAGATAAGCGCCAGGTGGTGCGCAGCGTGAAGGACAAGCTGCGCGCACATTTCAACGTGGCGGTAGCGGAACTGGATGCCGCCGACGTCTGGCAGCGCGCCACCATTGGCGTGGTCAGCGTGTCTTCATCGCGCGACTACCTTACTGGCCTGATGCAGAACGTGGAGCGCGAAGCCACCCGCATTGCCAACAACGCCGGCGGCGACGTGGCCGACGCATTTGTTGATTTCCTTTAGATTTGTAGTTTCAAGTTTCGCGCGTGATGCGCGGCGCCCCGCGCTGGACAAGCGAAGCCGGCAAACTGGAAACTAGAGGCACGAAGTCTCTCTATGGACCGCGCCCAACAACACCATCGGGAGCGTTTAGGCGAAGCCATCCGCGCCGAGCTAACTACCATCATTGAAGGAGAGCTTGGCGATCCCCGGATTGGGATCGTCAGCGTGACTGAAGTCCACCTGAACCCTGACGGCAAGACCGTGAACGCGTTCGTTTCGGTCACGGGCGATGAAGCCCAGGCTGAGCGCAGTTTTACCGGACTCATGGCAGCCAAGGGCTACATTCGGCGCGAGCTGGCTGAGCGGCTGGGGTTACAAAGGGCACCGGAAGTCGTCTTTCAAGTGGACAGGTCACAAAAATACGGCGCTAGAATTGATGAGCTGCTCAGGCGGATCAACAAGCGGCCTCGATAGGCGGCTTGCCTGCCGGCAGGATGTGGGGGCGCTGCGGAAGCGGGCGCTGGTTTGGCCGCCCAATTGAACCACCAGTGCGGGTTCCGAGCGCAATTGCGCGGATGCTTAGCGACGTCTTACGCGAACTTCAGCAGCGCGACCGTTTTGTCATCACGTCACATGCGCGCCCGGATGGCGATGCAGTGGGCTCGTCGCTGGCGCTTGGTGAAGTGCTTCGCCAGATGGGCAAGCACGCTGAAGTTATGCTTCGCGATCCGGTTCCCGTCATTTACCAGAAGCTGCCCTTCGCCGAAGATGTGATCCAGTCACGCGCGGTCAATGGCTCGTATGATGCGGCCGTATTGCTGGAGTGCGATTCGCTGCAGCGGACGCGGGTGGAAGGCCTGAATCGCTACTTCCTGATCAATATCGATCACCATCTCAGCGGCCGACCCTTTGGCCAGGTGAACTGGATTGATGCAAGCGCCTGCGCAACCGCTGAACTGGTGTGGCAACTGGCGCGCACTGCCGGCGTTGAAATTACGCCGCAGATCGCAACCTGCCTCTACACCGGCGTGCTGACCGACACCGGATCGTTTTGCTATTCCGGAACGCGTGCCGGCACTTTCGCGCTTGCCGAAGAGCTGGTGCGGTGCGGGGCTGATGCAGTAGCAGTAGCGCAGCAGGTTTATTTCACTAACCCCACGTCGAAGATGCGGCTGCTGGGGGCAGCGCTGGCGAACCTGCATCGCGACGGCGACCTGGCCTGGATGTTTTGCACCCGGCACGATTTTGCGCGCGCCGGGGCCCTGGAAGAAGATGCGGAAGGGCTGGTCAATTACGCGCTGGCCATCGGCGGCGTTGAAGTTGCGGTGTTCCTGCGGGAGCTGCCCGATGAACGATTCCGCGTCAGCCTGCGCAGCAAGGGCGGCGTCAACGTTGCCGGCGTCGCCGAGCGCTTTGGCGGCGGCGGCCATCAATGCGCCAGCGGCTTCGCCATCGATGGGCCGCTTACGGTGGCGATTGAGCGCGTCATCGCGTCCATCAAGCTGTGCTGCCCGGTGTCGGTCACCAGCCGTTGAAGGTTCACACTGTTCCGGCCTGAAGTCGAGTTGGCAATTCCGCCGCTGCCGTTTGCGCACTACATTAGTCTTTGCCTTTGCCTCCCGCGCCTATTTTCGTCAGCCTGGCCGCCGCCGCCACCTGGGGTGCGGCCGATTTCAATGGAGGCCTTGCGGCGCGCCGGGTGCCCGTAATCCCGGTAGCTGCGATGTCGCAATTTGCGGGCTGCCTGTTCACGGCCGCGCTTGCCCTGGCGTTCGCCGAGCCGGTGCTTTCCGGGCGAGCAATATGGCTCGCCGCCGTCGCGGGCGCCGGCAACGCGCTCGGCATTACTTCGCTATATCGCGCACTCGCAACCGACAAGATGGGAATTGGGGCGCCCGTGGCCGCGGTCATCACCGCGGTGTTGCCGGTCGTGGTGGGAATCGTGGAGCAGGGCTGGCCGTCAGCGTGGAAGCTCGCGGGTTTTGCGCTGGCGGTGGTTGGAATATGGCTGCTGGCCAAGCCGCAGGCCGGAAGCGGGATCTCACGCGGGCTGCGCGACGCGGTTTTGGCGGGCATCGGATTCAGCAGCTTCCTGGTGCTGATAAGGTCCGCAGGGCCCGCCAACCAGGTTTTGTGGGCGCTGGCGGTCGCGCGCTTTACTCCGGCTGCAATCATCTTCGTGATCGGCGTGGTGCGCCGGGCGCAGTGGAGCGGCGCGAAACCCGCGGCGCGGCTAATTATCCTGGCGGGCGTGCTCGATTCTTCAGGAGGGCTGCTGTTTTCCCTCGCTGCTCATTACGTGCGGCTCGATGTCGCCACCGTGCTGTCATCGCTCTATCCTGCATCGACCGTCATCCTCGCGCGAATTGTGCTGAAGGAGCGCCTGTCGCGCGCGCAAACAGCCGGTATGCTGGCGGCACTCGCCGCCGTGCCGCTGATCGCGGCGTAAGCACACAATGCAGACCAGGGAACAATCGGGCCGGCTTTGGATCGAGCTTGCGACCATCGCGGCGTTCTGCGCCTTCCTGTTTTTCTTTGGCTTGGGCGCGATTGGCCTGGCGGGCGCCGATGAGCCTCGCTACGCGCAAATTGCCCGCGAGATGGTCGCGCGCCATGACTGGATCACGCCCGTGCTGTATGGCCGCCCGTGGCTGGAAAAGCCGGTGCTCTATTACTGGGAGGCCATGGTTGCTTACAAGCTGTTCGGAGTGGCCGATTGGGTAGCGCGATTGCCGTCAGCCGTGTCGGCCACGACGATGGTGTTTGCGATCCTCTGGTTCCTGCGCCGTTGTTGTTTTGCTGCCGCCCTCGATGCGGCCTTGATCTCGGCGGCCACGGCTGCATGTATTGGCTTTTCGCGTGCTGCCTCAACCGACATGCCGCTGGCGGCGACATTCACGATCGCGATGCTGTGTTGGTTCGCAGCGCTTGCGGCACCGGCGCATGCCTGTGCGGGGTCGGTTCAGAACGCAAAAGAGGGGCTGTGCGCAGCCGGCAAGTGGCTTCTGCTGGCGTTCTATGGCTTCCTGGCACTCGCAACCTTGGCCAAGGGGCCGGTGGCTCCTGGCCTGGCTGCACTGATTGTGCTCTCGTATGCAGCACTGACGCGGCAATGGAAGCTGGTTCGCGCCACGCTGTGGTGGCCTGGCATTCTGTTGTTCTTTGCGGTGGCGGTGCCCTGGTACATTGCCGTGCAGCACGCTAATCCCGAGTTCGCTCGCGAATTCTTCCTGCAGCAGAACCTGGCACGCTTCGGAACCAACCTGTATCGGCACAAGCAGCCGTTCTGGTATTACGTTCCGGTGCTGGCCGCCGCACTCGCCCCGTGGACTATCTCAGCCCTGGCGGCGTTCGCGACAATGGTCGCGAAAGTTAAAGGCGCGAAGCCGCGGGCACAAGGCTCGGTAGCCATGCAAGCGGAAATCGAAAGCGGCGTGGTCGTTTTCCTGCTGATGTGGGCGCTGGTGCGGGTCTTATTCTTTTCGATTTCACAATCCAAGCTGCCCGGCTACATCCTGCCAGCGATCCCCGCCTGGACGATGCTGTTGGCGATCTGGATCGCGGGCAAACGCACCGGCGCAGCGCCCGGTTGGCCGGCGGCGTTGGCGCACAGCGTGCTGGCTGCCGGGCTGATTCCGATGGCGTTGATTTTGCCTTTGCTGATCGCGCGCTCGCGCATTCCCTCAGCCGCCGTGGCCGTAACGGTGGCCACCTGCGTGGCGGTGCTGTTTGCCATGGCGCTCACGCTCCGGCGGCGCGGCTGGCAGATGCTGCGCTTCGTTACGCTGGTGCCGGTGATCGTCGCGCTGGCGTACCTGGTGAGCGCTGATGCGCCTGCCCTGGACGCGAAAGTCTCGGCGCGGCGGCTGGCGGCGCAGATTACAGCCACGGTTCCCGGCGCAGCTCCGATTGCCGTGTTTCACACCCGCCGCGAGGTGGAATACGGCCTGGCGTTCTACTTGAATCATGCGGTCGCCAGTTACGACCGCAACGAGGTTCCGGGCGCTGACCACCTGGTCGTGGCGCCGGCGGCTTCCGCTGCTGCCCTGGCGTGGGCGGCCGCCCCGCGGCGCGTCTCCAGCGTCGGTCATTTTCCGGCGCAGGGGCTGGAATTGTTCTGGATTTCAGCCGGAAATGCAGCATCTATGACACACTAGGAGCACACGGACCAGCCATGGCAGCAACCTCCCGGCTTCATAAGAGCGCAGGCACGCTTGAGATTCTTGACCTGCGCCACTTCACCTCGGCGGAGCTGCGCCCGCTGCTCGAAGAGGAAGCGCGCGCCTGGGCCAAGGTGCTCTCCTGGGATTACGCCAGCTCCAGCGAAATGATTTTGCGCTACGTCGATGCCAAAGTGCTGCCCGGCTACGCCGCCGTGGAAAACGGCCGGCTGCGCGGATATTCATTCTTTGTCTATGAGCAGAACAAGGGCGTCATTGGCGACCTGTTTGCCTCAGCGGTCTTGAATGGCCGCTCCGGCGTGGTCGAGGAGCGGCTGCTGAACCACGTAATCGAAACCCTGCAGCAATCGCCCGGCATTCACCGCATCGAGGCGCAATTGCTCATCCACGATAGTGACGTGGTCGCCGGGCCATTCCTGGGCGCGGGTTTTGACCGCTACCGCCGCCTGTTCATGCTATGGCCGTTGCGCGGGGCGGGCAGGCCGCCGCTCACGATTCCACCGCCTGCGGGCATTGAAATTCGCCGCTGGTCTGAGCAGGACTTCAATGCCACGGCAGCGGTCATCACCGCCGCATACCAGAGCCACGTCGATGCCGCCATCAACGATCAATATCGGACTGTGGGTGGATCGCTGCGCTTTTTGAACAACATCATCCGCTTTCCCGGCTGCGGAATCTTTGACGGCGACTCATCTTTCGTTGCGGTCACGCCGACGCGGCAGATCGTGGGCGCAATCCTTTGTTCGCGCGTGCGTTCCGATGTCGGCCACGTGACCCAGGTATGCGTGACGCCCGAGTTCCGCGGCAAAAAGATTGGCGCCGCCCTGCTGGCCAGTGCTGCCGCGGCCTTGCGCCGGCACAACTTCAGCGCCATGTCGCTCACCGTGACCGAGGCGAACGCAGGAGCAGTCGATTTGTATGAGCGGCTTGGGTTCACCACCCGGCGCGTGTTCGATGCGTTCGTGTGGGAAGGCTGATTCAGTTCGCGGCAGCCGCGCGCCCGTGGCCTGCCGGTTCCTCAAACCTGTTCTCGTTTACGCATGACAGCAGCCGCGCACAGTCGAGGCGAAAGCTGTTCCACGTGTATCCGCCTGGTTCGAGCACCTGGCGATGCTCGTGCCACACCACCAGCAGTGTCGCCACTTGGAAGCCACGCCACAGCAGAACTTCCGCCGCATCCCAGCCACGCCGGCTGCGCCGCAGCAGGGCCAGGTTTGCCGCCTGGAAGCGCAGGTGGTCCGCTTCATCACCCAGGATGTTGGCGCAAAGGGCCTGCAGCAGCGGCGAGGTCGTGACGCGCTGAAGCGCAGTGTAGTAGGGCACGGCCACGATTTCAGCCATCACCAGCACGCGCAAGCACAGCTCCAGACCGGCGCATTTCCGGACGTGGCGAAACACCTGGTCAACCCAGTGTTGCCGCAGCAGCGCGGCGCCTTCGCGCTGCAGGAAGCGGGCCAGGTGCCGGCTGTGCCGCTGCTCTTCCTTGATGAACAGCTCGAGCGCCGGGATAAAGTCATGATCCAGCGTCGCCAGCCGCGACTTGCGGGCGCGGCGGACCAGTCCGGAACCGTCGGAGCCTTCGCCGAGCTGGAACTGCTGCAATGAGGCGGTGACCAGCCGCAGCTCGTCAATGGTCAGGACCTGCGGATGAGACCAGGGAAGCAGCTCGCGGGCGGCGGCGCGCGCGGCAAACACTTCGAGCCAGCGGATGTTCTCTGCCATGGCGCGTACTTTACAGTATAAAGTACTACACGTCAAATGACATGCAGCGCCTGCTTCGTGCAAATTCGAATGCTCAGGGATTGGGAATAACGCCGGCGCCCACGGCCACGGGAATGCGGGGATGATGCGCGGCAGCTCGCGTCGCTGCGCCGGTGTGTGCGGCCTCGGCTGCGGTCTGGGTGGAATGGGCGGCGTCAGCGTGGAGGCGCGCGCTGGCCACCTGGTTGCCGACCTGTAGCGATACTTTCTCCGAGTTGAGAACGAAATGTCCGAACACCCGCACTTCAGCCGTGCCTTCCGTCGCGATCGGCAGCCACAGGCCTTCGGCTTCGCCATAACGCATGATGACGTAGCTTGAGCGCAGCCACCAGGACGGGCTGCGGGCAGGCTGCCCTTCGGCGCGCAGGATGCGGAAGTTCTCGGCATCCACAAAGACCCGCCCGCGCAGCAGAAGATGGTCGTCACGCCGCGGCGCCAGCGAAAGCACGAAGGCTGGGCGGCCATCGATTGCCGCCGTCCCAATCAGGCTGAACTCATAATTCTTGCGCGAGATTTCGTTGCGCGAAACATCCTTGGAAACTTCCGCCTCGCTCTCCAGGATGTGCTTCACCACCGACGTGCCGCGCCCGCTGCCGCGGGTCTCCAGGATGTCGAAGGTCTTGACGTCAGGAGGCGTGAAGCTGACCTGGGCCACCACTTCGCTTTTGGCGTCAGCCGGTTCGGAACCCTGATAAAAGCGGTATTGGCGAACCAGTACATAGGCTTCGGAGCGCGCCGGATTGGCCGCCTGGGCGGCTTCCATTTGCGACAGGATTGAATTCAGGTCAGCCGGCGCCTTGGGCGAAGCCGCCACCGGCGTGGAAGGATTGGAAACAGGCTCTGCTTGCGCCATGCAGGCCGCGTTAACAGCCAGAATGATGAACCCGAGTACCCACATTTGGCGCTGCACAGCCACAGCTCACTCCCGTGTATAACTGTTTAGAAGCAAGTAACGGGCCGCTGGCAGCCAGGGTTTCAGGAAAATCGCCCGTTCAGGATCAGGAGCTTAGGCGGTGAGGTACTCTGCCGGCGGGCCGCGGAGGCTTTCCCATAGAAAGAATTTGCGCAATTCGGCTGGGTGCTACACGGCTGTGGAATTGAGCCCAGCACGGAGCCGGCGACGATGCTGGCCGGCGCGGGCAGCGGCCGCTGCGGCGAGCGCCGCATGGTCAGCACGATGGCGACCAGGCACAGGACCCCTCAGTACGACCGTGATGACAAACCCAAAGGCCGAAATCTTCGGCCGGCCGCAAACCACCGGCACGCCGCACCTCAATGAACTCTGTTAGATGGCGCGGCGGCCCCGCCATCATAGTGATTGCAGCGTTAATAATTGTTGCAGCTTACTGAACCACTTCGCGGTAGATCCCGAGGGTGCGGCGCGCGGCCTCTTCCCACGAAAAGACCTTGGCCTGCTGATATCCCCGTTCTTTCAGTTGATCGCGTAAGGGCTGGTCAACCAGAACGCGGTGCACGGCGCGCATAATCTCAAAACTGTTCTCCGGATTCACCAGCACGGCGGCGCTGCCGACGACTTCAGGAAGTGAGGTGACGTTTGAAGTCACGACCGGCGTGCCATGCGCCATGGCTTCGAGCGGCGGCAGCCCGAAGCCTTCATACAAAGACGGGAAAATGAAAACCTTCGCCAGATCGTAAAAAACCCGCAGCACATCGATGGGAACAAAGCCCAGGAAGCGGACGTCATTCTGCACGGCGCCGCGGATCACGCTGCGCCGCAGGTCAGGGTGCTTGGACAACTCGTCGCCAATGATGACCAGTTTGAGGTCCGGGAAGCTGCCGTCCTTTTCCAGTTCCGGCTTGAGCGCCGAAAAGGCTTCGATGATGCGGTTCACGTTTTTGTGCGGCTTGATGTTGCCGGCGTAGAGCAGGAAGGGATACGTGACCTGGAAGCGATGGATCATCATGTCACGGTCGGCAGGCCCGGCGTGCCCGCGCTGGAAGCGCTCATCGATGGCGTTATAGATGACCGAGATTTTTTCGGCGGGCACGCCGTAAATGCGCACGATCTCGTTGCGAGTGAACTTTGAAACCGCAAGAATGCGCGCCGCCTTATCGAGGCCGCGGCGAGTGAAAAAGTTGTGCAGGAGCCGCTTCACTCCTGATCCGTTACTCTCAGGGCGGAAGAACGCCAGCAGGTCATGCACCGTGACGACGTAGGGGCAGGGCGAGCGCCGCGGATACCAGAACAGGTGCGGAACGTGCAGAACGTCGCAGCCGGTGCGGCGCAGTACGCGATCGAGTTCGATATAAGAGCGCGCCGATTCTTCCTCATAAGCGAATGGAATGGGAAAAAAGTTCGAAGGCAGGTCGCGGGTTGCGGTGTCGCCGCAGCAGGCGCTGGCGTGGGTGGCGAAATCGAATTCGTGAAAGCGTTCCGCGGGGCCCAGCAGGAAATACTGGTTCTGGCAGTCGATGGCAGCCAGCGCGCGCACGATATTGCGGATGTAAGTGCCGACGCCAAAATCGGTCACCCGGCGGATATCGAGCGCGATTTTCACCGGCAGTAGTGTAGCTGCGCCGGGGCGGGGGTGAGAAACGCCGATTTAGCGCGCTGCGGCCGGTTCAGGCTGCTGCCAGCGGGCACGGCGCCAGGCGTACAGCGGGAAAGCTTCGCACATCTCCAGCACCTGGCCGCGAACACGCTTCAGCACGGCGCTCTCAGAGCGATGGCGCAGCGCCTCGCCGATCCAGTGGCCGATCTGCCGCATTTCAGCTTCGCGCATGCCGCGGGTTGTGACCGCCGGCGTGCCGATGCGAATGCCGCTCGGCTTAAGCGGCGGATTGGTATCGAACGGAATGGCGTTCTTGTTGACCGTGATTCCCGCCTCTCCGAGCGCCTTTTCAGCGTCGCTGCCCAGCATGCCGGCGGAGAACACATCAATCAGCATCAGGTGCGTATCGGTGCCGCCAGAGATGACGCGAAAGCCTTCATCGGCCAGGGTTTTGGCCAGCGCCTTGGCGTTGGCCACGACCTGCTGCGCGTAAGTCTTGAACTGCGGCTGCAAGGCTTCGCGGAAGCAGACTGCCTTGGCGGCCATGATGTGCACCAGCGGCCCGCCCTGCATTCCGGGGAAGACGACTTTGTCGATGGCGGCAGCATGCTCCTGGCGCGAAAGAATTAATCCCGAGCGCGGGCCACGCAGCGTCTTGTGCGTGGTTGAGGTTACGATTTGCGCGTGCGGCACTGGGCTGGGGTGGGCCCCACCAGCCACCAGTCCGGCGAAGTGCGCCATATCGACCAGGTAGAGTGCGCCGACCCGGTCGGCGATCTGCCGCATGCGGGCAAAATCAATAATCCGGGGGTAGGCGCTGCCGCCGCCGATGATCAGTTTCGGGCGCTCGCGTTCGGCGATGCGCTCGAGCTCGTCGTAATCGATGGTTTCCTGCTCGCGGGTCACGCCATACGGAACGATCTTGTACGTCTTGCCTGAAAAATTCAGGTGATGGCCGTGGGTGAGGTGTCCGCCGTGGGCGAGGTTCAGGCCAAGGATGGTGTCGCCCGGCTGCAGCACGGCGGCGTAGGCGGCCATGTTGGCGGTCGAGCCGGAATGCGGCTGCACATTGGCATGCTCCGCGCCAAAAAGCTGCTTGGCGCGGTCGCGCGCCAGGTTTTCGACCACGTCAGTGAACTCGCATCCGCCGTAATAACGGCGCCCGGGGTAGCCTTCGGCGTACTTGTTGGTGAACACCGAGCCGGCAGCTTCGAGCACGGCTTCGCTCACGAAGTTTTCAGAAGCAATCAGCTCCAGGCCTTCGTGCTGGCGGCGCTCTTCGTTCTGCACCGCAGCGGCAATCTCGGGATCCGCCTCGGCCAGCGGACGCGACATCCAATCGGTTTTCATGGCTTTCCATGATAGCGCGAAGCAGTGCGCACAGCGCCGGCGCGACCGCTTTCCCAGGGCCTCCATCAGGCACCAGAATGCTACTTGCGCGCGTGTGCGGCCGCGGATTCCAGGTGGGCGATCTTCTCTACACGCTGCAGGTGCCGGCCACCGGCGAAACTGGCGGCCAGCCACGCATCCAGAATTTCCTGCGCATTCTGCGCGTCCAAAAGGCGCGCGCCCAAGGTCAGGACGTTGGCATCGTTGTGCTCGCGGCTAAGCCGGGCAGCTTCAGCCGAAGACACATTGGCAGCACGGATCCCCGGAACCTTGTTGGCGGCAATTGCCATGCCGATTCCGCTGCCGCACACCAGCACGCCAAAATCAGCCTGGCGGCCGGCAACTTCCTCGCCGACCGCGCGCGCAAAGTCTGGGTAATCCACGCTCTCGGCCGAGCGCGTGCCGCAATCCGTGACTGACGCGCCTTTTGCGGCAAGGTGCTGCTTCAGTTTTTCCTTGAGCTCAAAGCCGGCGTGATCGGCGCCAATGGCGATCTTCATTGCCGCTACTTTTATCACGAATCGCGTGAGCGCGGCACCAGCAACTTCAGGCGCTTTCAGCCGTCATCACGAATGAGGACCCGAGCACTTCGTCAATCTTTTGCAGGAAGTCGCGGACGGTAAACGGCTTCAGCAGCAGATTGACGGCGCCGAAGCCGGCACCGGTAAACTGCGCCGCCACCGGATATCCGGAGATGAACAGCACCCGCGTGCCGGGCGAAATTTGCTGCACCAGCTTGCCGACTTCGTATCCGCTCATGCCCGGCATATTGAGGTCGGTAATGAGCAGGTCGACTTTGAGCTTGTTGTTTTTCAGCAGGCTCAGGGCCGAGGACCCATCGCAGGCTTCAAACACCTTGTAGTTCTGGCGCCGCAGAATCTCAGCAGTCAGGCGGCGCACGGAGGCATCATCATCAACCAGCAGCACGGGCAGCACGCCGCGCGACGTGGCTTGCGGGGGGGCAACGACGCGCGAAGGCTCGGGCTGAGGGCGGGCTGCGGGAAGCGTCGCCAAAGTGTCAATCGCAGTCGCTGCGCCGGCCGGCGCAGCCGCGCGCGGGAAATAAATGCGGAAGGTGGTGCCGCGGTTTGGCGCTGACACCACCGTGATGGTGCCGCCATTTTGCTCTACGATGCCGTGGACTGCGGCCAGCGCAAGGCCTCCCCGGCCGCCGGGCCGCGCCCCAAACCACGGCTCAAAAATCCGGGCGCACGCATCTTCGTCCATGCCGGGGCCGTTATCGCTCACCGCAACCATAACGTAAGAGCCGGGCGCGCAGCCTTCACCCGGCGCTTCAGTCAACTCAAGGTTGCGTGTTTCGAGCGTCACGGTGCCGCCCGCGGGAACCGCGTCACAGGCGTTGGCCACAAGGTGAGTGATGGCTTCCTCGATTTGCGCGCGATCGGCCGACACTTTGCCGAGGTCGGCCTGCTGGCTGGTCACGATTCGAATGTCGCTTCTGAAAACCTGCTGCAGCACGGTTTGCAGCGTGGCGATGCATTGATTCAAATCGAGCGTTGCGGGCCGCCGCGTGCCCTGGCGGCCGACCGCCATGAGCTGGTGCGTAAGCGTGCTGGCGCGCTGCCCGGCGGTGATGATGTGCTCAATGGCTTCGCGCAGCGCGCGGTTCTCGCCTGCTTCTTCATGAGCAATTTCGGCATAGCCGATCACGGTGGTGAGCAGCTCGTTGAACTGATGCGCCAGCCCTCCTGCCAGGCTGGTAAGAGCCTCAACCCGTTGAGCCTGCCGGCGGCCATTCCTTGTTTCTTCTCGTGCCACGAATGCTCCTCAACGGGCTTGGCGCCCGCGTGCCAGATTAGGAGCTTCAGGCCCTCCCGGAGCCCTACGTCTTCCTGGCAGCTATAGTTACAAACAACATCGGCGCCACAATGCCGGCCGCATCTGCATGGTTAATAAAGATTCCTGATTGCGGCCTCGGTTCCCAAGTTGAACGGCGGCGCGCAAACAAGCGAGATTTGGCGATGTGAAGTAAGCGGGCCGCGTTACCGCAGCGCCTCCAGCGCGTTGCGGTTGCGCTCGAGCAGTGACTGCAGTTCAGCCGCGCGCGCGCGCAATCCGGCGACGACGTGCTCGGGAGCTTTGGCGAGGAACTTGTCATTGCCAAGCTGCGCCTGCGCCCGGCCCAGCTCCTGCTCGTATTTCGCCACCTCTGCGGTGAGGCGATCACGCTCTGCCGTAACGTCAATCTTGCGTTCGTATACAAGCTGCACGTCAAAGCGCGCGGTGGAGCGGGAGCCGGGTGCGCCGCTGAGCGATTGTTCTGACCACGTAACCTGCCCGTTTGCCAGGCGCGCAATGGCCGCGTTGTTGTGCTCGAACAGCCGGCGAATTTCGCTGCCGGCGAAGACGCGGACTGATACGCGCTCGCGCGGCTCAACTTTCAGCTCGGCGCGCAGGTTGCGAATGCTCACGATCAGGTCTTGCACGATGGCCAGCTCGCTTTCGGCGGCCAAGTCAACCTGCCGCGCGTCAGCTTGGGGATAACCGGCCAGGGCAATCGATTTCACCGGCGGCTTGCCTTCATGGATGGCGTGCCAGATTTCTTCAGTAAGGAAGGGCATGAACGGCGAGAGCAGGCGCAGCGCGGCTTCAAAAATCGTGATGGCGTTGCGCAGCGCCGCGCCCGCTGATTCTGGCTTCTCCTCGAAGTTGAATCGCAGCTTCAGCAGCTCGATGTACCAATCGCAAAAATCGTCCCAGAAGAAGTGATAGATGTGGTGGGCGGCTTCATGGAACCGGAATTCCGCGAGCGAGCTGTTGACCTGGTCGGCGGTGCGGCTGAAGCGCGAAAGGATCCACCTATCTTCGAGCGCCGCAGCTTGAAAATGCGAAAGCGCGGGCGGGCCTGGCGGGGCAGGCGGCTGGCCATCGCCGTCGCCGCCGCCATGGCCGAGCCATAACTGGTCGAGGCGGAACACGCCCGCCTGCTCGGCGCGATCAACATTCATGAACAGGAAGCGCGCGGCGTTCCAAATTTTGTTGGCGAAGGCGCGGTAACCTTCGGTGCGCTTCTCGTTGTAAGCGATGTCGGTGCCGGGCGCAGCCATGGAGGCGAGCGTAAAACGCACCGCATCCGTGCCGTACTGGTTCGTCACCTCCGTCGGATCGAGCACATTGCCCTTGGTCTTCGACATTTTCTGGCGCTCCGCATCGCGCACCAGGGCGTGAATGTGCACCTGGCGGAACGGGACCGAATCGTCACGCCGGTCCCCAAAACCGGAAGCGGCCTTAATGGCGGCGTCCTGCTGGTGGCCGGCCATGAAGCGGCAGCCCAGCATGATCATGCGCGCTACCCAGAAGAACAAAATGTCGAAGCCCGTGATCAGCAGCGACGTGGGATAAAAAACTTTCAGGTCGCGCGTCGGCTCAGGCCAGCCGAACGTGGTGAACGGCAGCAGGCCGCTCGAAAACCAGGTATCGAGCACGTCATTGTCCTGCGCAATTTCGCCTGAGGCGCAGTGGGCGCACCGGGAGGGAGTTTCCCGTGCCACCGTGATCTCGCCGCATTTTGCGCAATGCCACGCCGGGATACGATGCCCCCACCACAACTGGCGCGAAATGCACCAGTCATAAATGTTGCGCATCCAGTTCAGGTAAATCGCCTTGTAATTTTCCGGAACAAACGTGATCTCGCCGCGCTCGGCGACCTCAATGGCGCGCTCGGCAATGGTCGCGCCGCCCGATTTCGGCGCCCGATTGACGGCCACGAACCACTGCGTCGAAATGCGCGGCTCAACAATGGTCTTGCAGCGATCGCATTTGCCGATGGAGTAAGCGTGGTCTTTCACGCCCGCAAGCAGCCCCTGCGCTTCCAGGTCGTGGAGCACGCGCTCGCGCGCCTCAAAGCGATCGTGCCCGGCATAGGCGCCGCCATTGGCGTTGACGCGAGCCGTCTCATCGAAAATATCGATCTGCGGCAGGTTGTGGCGCTTGCCCGCGGCGTAGTCATTAGGATCGTGCGCAGGCGTGACCTTGACTGCGCCGGTGCCGAACTCAGGATTAGCAAGCTCATCAAGAATGATGGGAATTTCACGCGTGACCTGCTCGCCATTGAGCGCGCGGCGGCGCTCGGGCGCAAGCGGCAGCAGGATCGTTCCGCCGTGCAGCGCGCGGTAGCGCTCGTCTGCCGGGTTTACCGCAACCGCCGTATCGCCCAGCATCGTCTCAGGCCGCGTGGTTGCAACGGTGATGAACTGGCCGTTGCGGCCGGCAACCGGGTACCTGATTTCGTAGAGCTTGCCGATGGCGTCATCGTGGACGACTTCGAGATCTGAAATCGCCGTCTGGCAGCGCGGGCACCAGTTGACCATGTACGTGCCGCGATAAATCAGGCCTTCATCCCAAAGCTGAACAAAGCATTCCTTCACGGCGCGCGAAAGCCGCTCGTCCATCGTGAAGTATTCGCGAAGCCAGTCGACCGATTCGCCCAGCCGCTTCATCTGGCCCACGATGGCGCCGCCATAGTGTTCTTTCCACTGCCACACGCGCTCGACGAACTTTTCGCGGCCTAACTGGCGGCGGCTGACGCCTTCAGATGCGAGCTGGCGCTCCACCAGCATTTGCGTGGCAATGCCGGCATGGTCAGTTCCGGGGAGCCACAGCGCCACGCGACCGCGCATGCGCTGCCAGCGCACGTAGGCGTCGCTGATGGTGTGCTCGAGCATGTGGCCCATGTGCATGCGGCCGGTGACGTTCGGTGGAGGCAGCAGGATGTTGAAGACGGCGGGCGCTCCGCCGGGCGTGGGGCACTCGAAAAGCCGCTCGCGCAGCCAGTATTCGGCCCATCGCGGCTCAATCGACGCCGGGTCATATTGCTTCGGGAGATCGTGCGGCATGCAGAAGTGTGATTTTAAACGCTAAACAGCAATGGCGCTGCCGCAACAGCGCCGATCGCAAGAGGTTCCGCAATGTTGAGGATTACTTGGGGCTGAGTTCGCGCATCACTTCGCTCAGCAATGAATCCCGGAAGCGGGCCAGCACGCGCTCAACCGCGTCAGTGACCTCGCTGCTGGCCACTGCGGTCGCAGTGGCTTGAGCTGAGCTGCCGTTGAAGCCTGACTCATGTGCGCTCTCATGCGCTGCCAGTTGCCGGTGCTGCTCACCGAGTTCGCAAATCGAAGACACCAGGCTTGAATTCCACTGAGGTTGCGGATTGAGATTGTGCTCTGAGCTGCCGTTCGCATGCGCTGAAGCTGCCTTGTGTTCGTCGCGAGCGGCAGGCTCAAGCGCGAGCGAAGGCTCGTCGGAAGCAGCAGCGTGTTCGCCGCAAACCTCTGCGTCGTGTACGTCGCAGGCCAGTGACTCGGCGGCGACCAGGTCTGCAGGAATGTGCGTATCCGTGCTCGGCGCCGAAGTCGTGGGCAAAAGCTGCGCCAGCACAGAATGAAAGTCGGCCGCCTGGTCGGCCTCACTGCTGGGCAAGCCGTCAACCGCGGAAGCAGTGAGCGCAGCGTATTCGTTGTTCGCTGCAGTTGCCGGCGCCAGTGCCAGGCTGGGCTCGTCGGCAGGCGCTTCAGAGGCTTCAGCATTCCACCAGTTGGGCGCGTTGTTCTCAGCCGGAGCCGCATCGAACGCCACTGGGGCGTCACCTTGCGAAATCTGAGCTTCCCCCGACTCCGTCGCGGCCGCCTCGGTTGCCGCGCTGGGGACCAGGAACGGTTGCGACGAGCTGACCGGTTCGGAGGCGTGTTCATGGGCTGGTTGCGCAGGTTCGAGACTCGCCGGCGCGTCGCTCTCGACTGCTGAAGCAGTGAAAAACGTGCTGGAGCGGAAGGCGAAGAACCCGCTTTCCGCCGGGTCGGTAGTGGAATCCAGTGCGGCCGCAATCTCCGGCTGGAACTCAACCGCCGGTTTGCGCTCCCGTTCGCCTGAATCGCCTTCCGAAGGAATGCCCAGTTCGACAAACGGAACCGGCATCGGTTCCGAATCCACGTCGTCTGCCGGAGTGGCCGAAGACGCCGGCGTCGCGTGTTCCTGCGGCACAACGCTTGCGCTCGCCGGCGAAGCGGTAGAGCTTGCGGCCTGAGAGCCATCATCGTGCGAATCGGCC
>JAJPJZ010000402.1 GCA_021323935.1 Terriglobia bacterium
CTGCAAAAATTTCACCCCGAGCTTCCGCCGGTGCTCTCTACGCCGCAGATGATTGGCTGGATGGAGTGGGCGTGCTTCCTGGCCGCCGAACCGTTCTGCGAAGGCGATGAGACCACGGTCGGCACGGCGATCCACGTGGAACACCTGGCCGCAACCGGTATCGGCCAGCTCGTCAAGGCTGAAGCCGAGTTCGAGCGCTTTGACGGCAAGTTTTATATTTTTCGAGTTTCAGCCGCTGACGATCATCAGCTGATCGGCCGCGGCACCGTGCACCGCGCATTTGTCAGCGTTTCGCGCTTTATGAAGCGGGTGGAAGGCAAGGCCGCGCAAAAATGAAAACAGCCGACAGGAGTTGATCACTGCCGGCTGTCGGTAGCCTGTTGGGATTGGCCTGAGGCGCTTGCTTCTTCTTGCCCTGCACCTTCGCGTCGGCAAAGGCGGGGGCGTCAGGAGGAGCACCCAACTTGCTGGGTTTGCCGCTTCGAACACTCTGATCCCGCAGAAAAACCGCGGGAGAGCAAGCGCTCTAAGCCTCAGACACCTCACTCAAACTTTTACTACTGTCAGATATCATTCGCTGGATCCCCTCCTTTCCGAGTGTAATTTCAAGATAAACGCCAGTTGACTGTTAAGTCAACCGGGCTTCGGGCCGATTTTTCCAGCGGAATCTTGGGCGTAAACCCGCGGCCGCGGGGCGGACAAAACCGCAGCAAGAACGACTGTAGAACTGGCCCTGAAATGACCCGGGAGCAACACTGCTCGAGCCACGGCATCTTGGTCGCAAAAAAATCGGCCGTTTGAAGGACAGCGCAGAGCGCATGAATCAGGGAGCCCCGAGGCGACCCGGCGGCGCGGCGTTACCGGCTCATCCTGTCACGGAACCACTTGCCGATATCGGCCGGCTGGAAGGCCCGGGATTTGCCGGCAGCGGCTGCGGCGGCAGATGATCCGACCGCACAGAGACTCGGGACCGACACAACCATGCCGGCAATCGTGCCCGCTGCGCCGACCACCGGCAGCGCCGCCACCAGAGCACTGGTGAACGCAACTCCGCTGATGGCGTACATCCCGTACTGGAAAGCCTTAGCCATACGTCCTCCTGATCGAGAACATCGCTTTCAGATTGTAAGTCCGCAAACCAGGGTCTTGGACGATCGCGGGCCAGGTCATTCGGCAGGGAGAGCCACTCCAGAGGTATCGTGATATTGGTATTTGGTAGCGCTACCGGGAATCGAACCCGGGTTTGAAGATTGAGAATCTTCCGTCCTAACCCCTAGACGATAGCGCCACTTTCAGGCGGAAACGCTCGCAGATACAGCGAACTGTAAGCTGCAGATCGAGCGAACTGCAGGGGTGGTGCCGACTGCCATTGTAGAGTAGCGGGCGGGCGCCGGTAAAGGCGCGGCGCGAGCAGCATCAACACTCGATTCCGCAATTTGCGGCGCAGCCCCGCGCTCGGCATGGGGCGTCTAAGCAGATAACTGGAGGCTTCCCATGCGCGCCGGGACTTCATCACGAGTACTGACCATTTCGATTCTGCTGGCTTTCGCCATGATGGCGTTAGGCCAATTGAACCGAGAGCAGCCGCCACAGGGCACATCCGCCCAGCGGCCGAGCTCCGCGACGAACCAGAACAGCGGAAATTCGCGCCAGGCGGCCGACGCCGCAAACCGAAACTCTGCGGGCCAGCAAGGCTCGAGCGTGCAGCCTGACCACGGCGTCCAGAACCCCAACAATCCCACCGCCAGCCGGCTGGCCATCCGCGGCTGCCTCATGCAGGGCAAAGAAGGCTATACCCTCATGCAGGAATCGACCGACACGGTGTTCCAGTTGCTGGGCGATCAATCGCAGCTGAGCGGCGCCGCCGGCAAGGTCGTCGAAGTGCATGGCCGCGAGCTTGAACCGCTGGCGGCGAGCATGAATATGCCCCGCCTGCAGATTAACGACGTCAAGGTGGTGGCCGATCAGTGCCCGGTGACTTCGAAAGTGCCGCTGCCGAATTCAGCCGCTCCGGGTGGCGAGCGCAATCCCGAGCCCGACGCTACGCCGCGTTACGAGCGCGACAATCCAGTGCAGGCGCCGCCGGCCGTGCCTATCAATCCAAATACGCAAGGGACGACCGGTGCACCCAGCGCGGGCACGGGCAATCCACCGCCTCCGGCTGCAAGCCAGCCGCCGCAGGGCGCGTAGTCTTCAAGGCGCAATATTCGTCAGATTTGTGCGACCCGCAGGCAAACGGTCGCGGCAGTCCTGAACCGCGACGGTTAGACCAATCGACGTCTTCCGCCGCGCTCGGTTCCAACCCCGAGCCGATCGCGCTATGGGTTGGGGTTCACGTCGATGCTGGTTGCGCCGGCATAGACTGAACCGATGACCCGCATCGATTCATCGCAGCGGCGGCGCTAAGTCCTTCCCACCGGCTCCGGCTGTTTGCCGCCGTGCGCGTAGGTCATCTTGGCGGTGCGTTCCAGCTTGTCCCAGTTGAAGCTGCGGCCATCAATCGCGCGCTTCAAAGTCTTGAACAACACCACGCTGAACAGTTGCCGGTAGGTGAAGCGCTGCAGCCAGATATCGCCCAGCAGCCACAAGTCTTCGCGATTATCGGCGTCGCGGCGCTCCAGCGCGAATGCGGCCGCTGAGGTCAGGAAATCGATGATCAGGAAGGTCAGGAAAAACAGCATCACTTTGTGGAAGCTGGAAGCGTCGGCCGATTCAGGATGGAAGTACTTGTTCATGCCATAGACCAGCGCGGTGGCGATGAACATGATGTCGATAAATGGCGAGACCAGCGGCAGCAGAATTTGGAATACAAAAATGTTCGGCAGCGCCACGAAGCCGAGCACGCCCTTGCGTCCCACCACGCCGCGATGCTTCCACACCGCCTGCAGGATTCCGAACGACCAGCGGAAGCGCTGCCGAATCAGGCCGCCCGCGCTAACCGGCGCTTCGGTGAAAGCCAGCGCACGGTCTTCGTATTGGACGCTGTAGCCGTGCTCCAGCAATGACATGGTGAGGTCAGCGTCTTCCGCCACCGTATCGGCGTGGTAGGCGCCGAGCGAGCGCACTGCGTCGGTACGCCACGCGCCCAGCGCGCCCGGCACCACCGTAACGGCGTTCAGTGTGTTCAAGGCGCGGCGCTCGAAGTTCTGGCTGGTGACGTACTCCAGTGCCTGCCAGCGCGTCCAAAGGTTGACGCGATTGCCCACCTTGGCATTGCCCGCAACCGCGCCGATCTCGGGGTCGGCGAAATGCGGCACCAGCCGGGCAATTGCGTCGTGCGCAATCACGGTGTCGGCGTCAATGCCGACGTAGATCTCTTCGGTCACGTGCTGCAGGCCGAAATTTAAAGCTTCAGCTTTGCCTGAATTCGGCTTGGTCAGCACCAGCACGCGCCCCTGCGCAATTTCAGCGGTGAATTCCTGGCGCGCCACAGCCAGCGTGCGATCGCGTGAGCCATCGTCAATCACGATGACGCGCAGGTTCTTGTAGCTGGAATTCAGCACCGCCTGCACTGTCCTGGCGATAACTTTTTCCTCGTTGTATGCCGGAACCAGCACAGCCACCGCCGGCGCAAACACCGCGCCTGAGCCGTTGCCGTTTTGCCCGGCCGGCGATGCCGCCGCGGCAAAGCGCCGCTTACGGAAGCGATCGTAGAGCGCGAGCGCGCCAATCACCAGGAAGCGCAAAGTCATGAGCGCGTCGCCCACCCAGAACACGAACACAATTGCCACCCAAAGCTCGCGGTAGCCCCAGAAGCCCACGCGGTCGAGCCTCGCCATCCAGCGTTCGTTGCCGGTGATCGGGGTCATGACCTGTGCGCGCGTCTGGTTGATGAGCTCCGAGACCGGCACAATCTGGAAGCCGCGCTGCCGTATGCCTTCGATGATCAGCGGCAACGCCTTCACCGTTTCCGAGCGGTTGCCGCCGCCATCGTGCAGCAAAATGATGTTTCCGCAGCGCGGGTTTTCCATGGGGTCTGCCGGGCAGGGCGGCAGGTTGCTGAGCACGGCCTGGGTAATTTGCTCGGCAGTATGCCGCGAGCGGTCTTCGTTGTATTCGCGCCAGTCGTAGGGATCGTCGTTGCTGCCGACCGTGGTCAGCCCAAAATCCTGCACCGCCTGCAGCGGGCGCACTTCGTCGTCCACGTCAGGATTGGCATCGATGGAATACGGCGGGCGGAAGAAGATCGCTTTGATTCCGAGCTCGGCCTCGAACAGGCGTTCGGTTGCATTCAATTCGACCTTCATGTGCACCGGGCTGATTTCGCTGATGTCAGGGTGCGACCAGGTGTGATTGCCGATTTCGTGGCCTTCGCGATAAATGCGCTTCAGCAGGTCGGGAGACTGCTCCGCCGCCGAGCCAATCAGGAAAAATGCTGCCGGCGCCTGCTCGCGCTTCAACACATCGAGGATTTTCGGCGTCCACTGCGGGTCGGGGCCATCATCGAAGGTGATTGCCACCTCCCCGGGCTTTGCGCCCGATTCTGAGAGCTGGTACTGCACCGGCGTCTTGGTCAGCTCTTCATCGCTGATGAGGTGAGTCTGCGGATCCTCGGTCACGTCGCGAGCGCCGTTGGTAGGCCGTGCCGTAATCTGCAGAATTTCGCCGCGGCCTTCCGTATCGACGTCGTGCCCGGGAGGAATGCTGGTGATTGCCTGCGCATCCTTGGGATCGCCAGGGTGGTCCCAGATGGCCCAGATCGAGCGGTCCTCTTCGCCCAGGCGCCACAACGCGAAGGTGCCGATGCCGAGATCGCGCGCCGCGCGCATTTGGTTCAGCGCGGTTACGGCGTCGGTGAACCAAACGTCGTGCCGCATCTTGTGCTCGTCGTCGTAGGCGAAGTGCGGATTCAGCGCGTCGGAATCGAAGTCAATGGTGGCCTGCGATTCCTGCGCGGTCCGCCAGGCGTCCTGCGCCGAAACGTTGTGCGGGCGCTCGTCATCGTTATTGCGTCGCGATGGCCAGTCGTAACCGTAATTGGCGATGCCGCAAATAATTTTTTCGCGCGGAATCACTTTCAGCGCGGCGCGCAGGTTCTTCACGAACCAGTCCTGGCTCGCCACCGGGCCGGGCGCGCCGTCGGGATAGTGCTCGTCATAATTCATGATGACGATTCCATCCGTGTTGGCGGCGAGAAACTTGTAGTCAAAATCTTCGTTGTGCGCGGGCGCGGCAATGTAGAGCTTCATGCCGCGGACGTGCAGTTCGTTGTACAGGTCGCCGATGAGCACGTCGTAGCCGGGCTGTGCGGCCGGGCCGACTTCCTCAAAATCGATCATCACGCCGCGGTAGTGGTCGCTGCCCAGGAACTTCGCAAGCTGGGCGCGAAACCGGGCACGCGCACTCGCGTCGCTGAAAAACGCCGTCATGTCTGCCCAGGTGCCGGCGCGCGGATCAAAATTCTGCACCATGGGGAAGACTTCAGTCGGCAGCTTTTCCGAACGCAGGAAAGGCATGACCTTGTCGTCCACCGTGGCCACCCGGCCCTCTTTCTCAATGACCGGAAGCTGCTCACGTCCGTCTTCAGAAGTGAACTGCAACTGGCCGTCGGCCGTGGTTACGTGCAGGAAGTCAGGGAAGAGCAAATCGATCTGGTGGGCGTATTCTTTCAGCGAAGCGAAGCTGGCGGCATCGCCGATATCGTAAAACGCGGCGCGCACCGGGTCGCCCGTGTTCAGCGTTACCTCGGAAGCCGCCTTTTCCGGCCGGCGCCGGTGCGGTGAGGTGCGGCGCACCGGCTTCTCTTTTACCGGGCGAAACGCGCGCCGCTGCTCAGGCAAATCGAGCTTGTTCAGCTCGGCCGCCCGGTTCAGGCTCACCCAGAAGAATGCGATCAGCAGCGTGGTGGCCACGCCCGCCACGTTCAGCCCGAGGCGTAAGCGCCGCCAGCGCTTGGGATTTGCCTGGTAAAAGACTTGCCGTGTCATGCGTCGA
>JAJPJZ010000151.1 GCA_021323935.1 Terriglobia bacterium
CAATTTTGTGCTGCGCAAAACCGGGCACTTCTGCGTTTACGCCGTGCTTTCCACGTTGTTGTTCCGCGCCTGGCGTGACACGCTGGCCTTGAGAGAGCGGCTGCCGGCGTTACGGCAGGCCTGGTCGGCGCGCGCCTGTGTGCTGGCGATTGCCGGTTGCGCGGTGGTGGCTTCGCTCGATGAATTCCACCAGAGCTTTTCCTCCAGCCGCGGCCCCGCAGTCCACGATGTCGTGCTCGATACTCTTGGCGCGTTGTTTGCCCAAATGTTGCTGCTCGTCGTCTTATTCCGCCGCCGGCGGGCGCAATAGCGTGCCGGCGTCTCCTGCAGCGTGATGCTTGCCGCCGCTACGCCCGCGGCTAACAAAAATTTACAGAAGCTTAGGTCAGCGAAAACGGTCTTAAACCGTCAAAGATGTGATATTGGGTAACAGCACCCGTTCATCTCTACGGCCTGGACAGCGTCGTGCACCCGGAGCGCCTGATGTCCCGAAAAATATTTGCCGCAATGTCGTGTGCAGCCCTCGCGGGCACGGGTTGCGTGCGGCTCGCCGCGCAGCAATCGGTCGATTCCGCAAGCCAAAGCAGCGGCCAGCCTGAGGGCCAGAGTCGCCGCTCAACTGATCGCGGCACAGCCGGGACGATTACGGCCATCAACGGCAGCACCTTGACCATCAAGCAGGCAGCGAACGACAGCACAATGACGGTGAAAGTCACCGATAAGACAGAGTTCCGCAAGAACCGCGAGCCGGCGACGCTGAGCGACTTCAAGGTCGGCGATTTTGTAATCGTGCGCGGCGAACACACCAGCGCGAACGAGATTACAGCCGAGGCCGTAATGAGCGGCCCGGGCGGCGAGCGGCGCTTTGTTTTTCAAGCTCCGGGCTCATCGGGCGCGGCGCAATTCAACATGGCTGATCTCGGCAACACGTTCGTCGTGGGGCAGGTAAAAGCAATCGATGGCGTCAAGATCACGGTTCATCGCCCCGACGACAAAGACCAGACCATTCAGGTTGACGAAAGCACGTCATTCCGCAAAGGCGGCGAAAGCATCACGCTGCCTGACGTAAAAGTAGGCGATGCCGTGATGGCCCGCGGCGGGAGGAAGGATGGCGTGTTCGTTCCGTCGCAGCTCAACGTAGTGGATGCGCAACGGGTGCAGTTCAGGCAGCGCGCGCCTGAGCAGGAGAAGCCGCCATCGCCGCCACAGTAGGACGCAGAATGCTCGCGACGAAATGCGTGACCGTGTGTCTCGCCCTGGTCGCGGGCGCCATTGCGCTGCGCGCACAGGCGGCGCCGCCCGCCAATCCCGCAGGGCAGCCCGCGGCTATTTCTGCCGTTGGCGGCCAGATCAGCGGTACGGTCAAAGCGGGCAACACACCGCTGCCGGGTGTGAGCATCAGCGCGATCAACACTCTTACAGGCCAAAAGGTCCTCAGTTCCACGGAGCTCGATGGTTCGTTCAGCGTCACGGTGCCGCGCGATGGCCGCTACGTGGTGCGCGCGGAGATGGCGGGCTTCGCCGCGGCCACTCGCGAAGCGCTGATCAATGCCGCCAATCGCAGCGCCTCCGTCGCCATCGATATGCAACTCCGCTCGCGCGTTGAGGCGCAGCAGGCGGCGCAGGCGCAGCTCGCCGGAACCACTCCCCTCGGCGGCGGAGGCGGGGCGCGCGGCGCGGCGGTGCAGGGGCGCGGCTTCCAGAACATCGGGTTGAACGCTGCCGAGGGCGCAGATATGGCCGCCTCCACGCCGGCTGACAACAGCTTGAGCGGCGCGCCTGATCCGGCGTCGCAGGGGATTCAAGTGGGCGCCGCGAGCGAAGCCGGTGCTGACGCGGTCTCGATCGCCGGCAACATGGGGCGAACCCAGAATGGTTTTGATGAGCGCACCCTTGATGACCTGCGCGAGCGCATCCAGAGCGGCGAGATTCCAACCGATGGCACGCCGGTGAACCTGGGCAATGGCCGGCAGGTCTCGATCATGATGAACGGCGGCGGTCCTGGGGGCCCCGGCGGAGGTGGCTTCGGATTCGGCGGCCCGGGCGGCGGACCGGGCGTGCGCATGAACTTTAATAGGTTCAACGTGAACAAGCCGCACGGATCGATCTTCTATCAACTCGGCGATTCTGCTTTTAACGCGCGCGACTACGCCCTGAACGGCATCGCGGCGCCCAAGCCTTCTTACGAGCAGAACAACTACGGAGTGTCGCTGGGCGGGCCATTCCAGATTCCCAAGCTGATCAAGCCGAACCGCAATACGTTCTTCTTTTTCAACTGGACCGGCCGCCACGGATCCACCGGGTACGACTCGCTTTCGACCGTGCCGACAGTCGCCGAGCGCAGCGGCGATCTTTCAGCACTGGGCCGCGTCATCATAAATCCCGCCACCGGCCAGGCCTACGCAAATTCCCAGGTGCCGGTCAGCGGAGTCGCGCAGCAGTTGCTGGCGTTCATTCCGCAGCCCAACCAGCCCGGCACAACCCAGAACTTCAGGTTTGTTTCCAGCGCGTATTCCGGCAGCGATGCGGTGAACTTCCGCGTGAACCACAATTTCGGCTCGCAACGCACTCCAGGCCCGCGTGGACAGGGCCAACGCGGCGGCCGGCGCGGACGCGACAGCATCAGCATCGCCTTCAATTACCAGCGATCGAACAACGACCTGCTGAATCCGTTTCCCTCCATCCACGGCACCACGACTTCGACCGGGTGGAATATTCCCGTTCAGTTGACCCATTCGTTCGGGCGGCTGAGCAACACGGCGCGCGTGCAATTCAACCGCAGCGAAATCCAGACTTCGAATATCTTCGCGGGCGTGAACAATATCGAAGCGCCGCTTGGAATCGTGGGCGTTTCACCGTCGCCCATCGATTGGGGTTTGCCGACGCTGTTGTTCACCAACTTTGCCGGCCTGAGCGACATCAACCCGGTGCTGAACCGCAACCAGACCTGGACGTTCGGTGATTCAGCCATCTGGTCGCGCGGCAAGCATACGTTGCGCTTTGGCGGCGACTTCAGGCGCATTCAGGTGAACCCGCGCTCGGCGGCGAACCCGCGCGGCAGCTTCACATTCACCGGCGCCGAAACGGCCGAGGTCGTGAATGGCCGCCCACTCACGGGCACGGGCTCCGATCTTGCTGATTTCCTGCTGGGCTTGCCGCAGCAGGCCGCCGTTCAGTATGGTGCGGGCACATATTACTTCCGGCAGAACTCATGGGACGCCTTTGCGCAAGACGAATGGCGGCTGAGCGGGAGCTTCAGCATCAATGCCGGCCTGCGCTACGAGTATGTTTCGCCGTTCAGCGAGAAATACGGCCGCCTGGTCAATCTGGCGATCGCGCCAGGATTTACCGCTGCCGCTCCGGTGCTGCCCGGCCAGGACGGATTCACCTCATCGTTGATGAACCCTGACCGCAATAACTTTGCGCCGCGAATCGGGATTGCGTGGCGCCCCGCGAAGGCGACCGTGGTGCGGGCCGGCTACGGCGTCAGCTACAACACTGGCGCGTACGGCTACATCGTGCAGCAAATGGCCTATCAGCCGCCGTTCGCGATGGTCGAAACCAACGTCGCCACGCCAGGTGCGCCGCTTGCGATGCAAACCGCTCTCGCCAGCGCGACAGGCAACGTCACCAACAATTTTGCCGCCGATCCCAACTACGTCCTGCCCTACGTGCAGAACTGGAACCTCGACGTGCAGCGCGAACTCACGCACAGCGTCGTGCTCAACGCTGATTACACCGGCGCCAAGGGCACGCACCTGACCATGCTGCGCGCCCCCAATCGCAATCCTGACGGCACATTAAGGATCGCCGGCGTTCAGCCGTTCCTCTACGAGAGCTCGGTCGGCGATTCCATCCTGCATGCCGGCTCCGTCCGCCTGAACAAGCGCATGCAGCGCGGCATCTCGCTACAGACGCGATATGGGTTCTCGAAATCGATCGACAATGCCTCCAATATCGGCGGCTCCGGCGTCACCACCATCGCGCAGAACGATGACTGCCTCGCTTGCGAGCGCGGGCTCTCCAGCTTCAACCGCACGCATCAGCTCACCATGAGCTGGATATTCGAATTTCCATTTGGCCCGAACCGCGCCTTCCTGAACAAGGGCGGCCTGGCCGCCAGGCTGCTCGGCGAATGGCAGGTGAGCGGCAGCGGCACCATTGCCTCCGGCGCGCCATTCACGCCGATCGTGCGCGGCGCGTTCAGCGACGTGAGCCAGGGCGTCAACGGCACATTGCGCGCCGACCTCACCGGCCAGCCAATCCAGATCGCCAATGCGGGCATCGCGGAGTGGTTCAACACGGCAGCGTTCGTCGTGCCGCCCACCGGCCAGTTCGGCACTGCGGGGCGCGACATCATCATCGGTCCGGGCCAGGTGAACTTCTCGATGGCGCTCGACAAGAACATCACGCTGCGCGAATCGGAGGCCTTCGATGTCCGCTTTGCCGCCACTAACGTGTTCAACACCCCGGTGCTGACCACCATCGATACTGCCGTAAACTCGCCGACCTTCGGCCGCGTCATTGGCGCAGGCAGCATGCGCAAAATCCAGATGATGCTGCGGTACAGGTTCTGATGCCACCCATGTCAACATTTCGCCGGCGGCTGATCGCGAGTGCAATGATCGCCTGGATGGCCGCGCCCGCGCCGGCGCTTTCGCAGCGGACCGCCTCTCCCGGCAGCACTCCGTACCGAATTTCCGTGAACAGTGAACTTGTGCTCGTCAACGTGACGGTGCGCGATCGCCAGGGCAACTTCGTCAAAGACCTGAAGGCCGATGACTTCAGCGTGGTTGAAGACGGGAAAGCTCAGAAGATTTCGAGCTTTGATTTTGAGAACATCGATGTCGCCCCGCTGACTGCATCAGGCGCCGCAGGCAGTGGGCCGGCGCAGATCGTGATTGCAGGCCAGCAGCGCGCGCAGGCGCCTCCGGCGCAGGCGAACAACGCAAGCGATGAGCTGCGCAATCGCCGCCTGATGGTCATGTTTTTCGACCTCAGCGGAATGGATGCCGACCAGATTGAGCGCTCCGTAAAGACTGCGCAGGAGTATCTCGATAAGCGCATGACTCCTGCCGACCTGATCAGTGTGGTGTCGCTGGGCACGCAGCTCACCGTCAATCAGGATTTCACCGCCGATAAAGCCCTGCTTGCCAAGGCAATCGATAAACTGAACCCGAACTCTTCTTCCGGTTTTGAAGCGGGCGCAACCGGAGACACGGAGAGCACGCCCGATGATGCCAACTCGTTTAGCGCCGACGACAGCGAATTCAACATCTTCAACACCGATCGCCGCCTTGAAGCGCTAAAGACCGTGGCGCTCGGCATGGCGCAAATCGAGCAGCGCAAATCGCTTATCTATTTCAGCGCCGGCGTGAGCCAGACTGGAGTTGAAAACCAGGCCGAACTGCGCGCCGCCATCAACGCCGCGGTGCAGGCGAATGTGGCCATTTACGCCGTCGATATTCGCGGCCTCGAAGCCATGCCTCCCGGCGGATCCGCTTCGCAGGCCAGCCTGCGTGGCGTAGGCCTTTACAGCGGCAGCGCCATTCAGGGCCAGTACGACCAGAACTTCGCCACGCAGGAGACGCTCTACGCGGTTGCGCACGATACCGGAGGCCAGGCATTCCTTGACAGCAACGATTTCGGCAAAGTATTCGACCGCGTGCAGCAGGACACGGCCTGTTACTACGTGCTCGGCTATCGCAGCACCAATTCCGCGCGCGACGGCCGCTACCGGCACATCCAGGTAAAGCTCGCGCGCAAGGACGTAAAGCTTGAATACCGCGCCGGCTACTATGCGCCGCGCGACTTCCAGCATTCCTCGCAGTCCGACCGCGAAGATGAGCTGCAGGCTGAGCTGGCATCCGATCTGCCGGCCACCGACCTGCCGGTATTTTTGTCCACCGCTTACTTCCGCCTGGCCGACGGGCGCTTCTTTGTTCCGGTCTCAATCGTGGTCCCCGGTTCAGAAATTCCCTTCACCAAGAACGCCGATAAAGATAAAGCCACGCTCGATTTTGCCGGCAGCGTGCGCGATTCAGCCAGCAAGCTGCCGATGGGCAGCGCCCGCGAAACGGTCAAGCTCAATCTTGATGAATCGCAGCAGGTGCGCCGGCGCAGCGTGCAATACAACACCGGCTTTACGCTGCCGCCCGGAACGTATCACTTGAAGTTCATCGTACGCGAAAACCAGTCGGGCCGCATGGGCTCATTCGAAACCGATATCGTCATTCCCGATCTCAAGAAGGCCGCCATCAAGATGAGTTCGGTGGCGATCGGCAGCCAACTGCAGCCGGCGCCAAAGAAGAAGACCGAAAGCCCGCTGGTGCGCGACGGTAACGAGCTGCTGCTGAACGTGGCGCACGTCTTCAGCAGCAACCAGACGCTTTATTTTTATTACGAAGTGTACGATCCCGCGAAGGCCAGGGCCACGGAAGCTGCGGGCGCGAAGCAGCCGCCTAAAGGTTCGGTGCGCCTGCTGACCAGCGTCGCCTTCTTCAACGGCAAGCTCAAGACTTACGAAACACCGCTGGTGGAAGCCACCGAACTCAATGCTCCTGACCGCCACGCTGCAGCTTTCCAGTTGCAGGTCCCGCTCGAGAAGCTGCGCCCCGGCCTCTACACCTGCCAGGTGAATGTCATCGACGATGCCGGCGGCACGTTTGCGTTTCCTCGCGTGGCGCTGCTGGTGCGCGAAAATAAGACCGTCGCGCCCGCGCCCAACGGCGGCCAATAGCGCCCACACCAACGTTGATCTTTGATTTTCGGCTAGTGCTTCGGACCAGCCGCTACGCCGCGGGCGCAGCTTGTCGCGCTGGGGCTGAGACGGCCTCCGCTTCCGCGCCAGCAGCCTCGTCGCCACTGAGCAGCGGCAACCCGCGACGCAACACCTGCTCAAGCCACACGCCGGCGATTTGCGAAGTCAACACCGCTGCCAGCACCAGCGTGGTGTAGAACCTTGCGCTGATGATGCCGGCATCGAATGCCACGCTGGCCAGCACGATGCCCGGTCCGCCGCGCGCATTCGTGGTGATTGCCAGGTTCAGCAGGTCAAGTCCGCGGAATTCGGCGCAGCGCCCCGCCAGCGAAACCGAAACCACCTTGATCAGGCAGCTCCCTGCCAGAAAAGCGAGCAGCATGGCGAGCGAAAAGCCGCGCACCAGGTCAAGCTTGTATCCCACGACCGCGAAATAAAGCGGAATAAAGAACGCAAACGAAATTTTTCCGATTGTTTCCAGCGCTTCGTCGAACAGCTTGCGCTTGTTGTGCACCACGGCAAAACCCGCGAGGAACGCGGCAAACACCAGGCTGACCTTCAGCGCCCCGGCAACCGCGCAGTAGGCCAGCAAAACTCCGAGCGCGTAGGCCAACGGCGAGTGTCGCGCCAGCACGTTCATGCGCGCCTTGTTGATGCGCTTCACCGCGCGCGGAACCACCGTGAGCCCGAGCACAAAGAACAGCGCCGTCGCCGCCAGCCGATACGCCAGCTTGCCGGGTTCAAGCGCCGCAGTTCCCGCCACTGCCGTCGCCACCGCCAGCGCCAGCCACAGCACAATGTCCTCAAGCACGGCCACGCCCAGCACCAGCCGCGCAAAACGCGTGTGCAGGATCTTCAGGTCGGCAAAGATCTTTGAGACCACCGGAATTGAGGTCACCGCCACCGCCACCGCCAGAACGATCGTCAGGGCCGCAACGTTGCCCTTGGGCCCGGCAAGTGACGGTCGAATGACCAGCGGCGCAAACACCAGGCCGAGCAGGAACGGCACGCCCGTCCCGACCGTGGCCAGCCACCCCACCGCGCGCCGCTCATGTCGGCTGAAGAGCTGGCGGGTCTCCGCGCCTGACAGGAACATCAGCAGCAGCAGGCCAAGCCAGTAAAGGAACGTGAGGACGTCGCCGTCGCGCGCAATCGCCGCTCGGAACGTCGCGGCGAATCCAAAGCGGCCGAGCAGCGCCGGCCCGAGCACCACGCCGGCGGCAATTTCGCCGATCACCTTCGGCTGCCGCAGCCGAGTACACGCCCAGCCCAGCAACTGCGCCAGCGACACAAGAAGCAAAATGACAAACAAGAGGCTGCTGAGGTCCGATTCAGTCAAGCTGCCCGTCTCCAGGTTGGTTGGATGTAGCAGCAGCTCAGAAGTTTGTTTGTGGAATCTCTAAGCGCCGGCAAAAGATTGCTGGAGGCGGGCGTTTGCTCGCATGAGGCAAAAAAAACGGCAGTACGACGGGCGCGCTACAGCTCGCGCAAAGCCACCGCAACCGGCCGCCACGCCGCCCGCATGGCCGGCGGCAAGCCACCCACAAAGCCCATGATCAAGGAAAAAATCATGCCCCCGATGAGCAGGCCAGGCGTAATGCGAAACGCAAATGCCAGGTGCGAAAACGTTTGCCAGTTCATCGCGCCGGTGGTCAGGCCGTTCAGCGGCAGCACCGCCAGGCAGCCAAGCGCGCCGCCAATGAAGGAGATCAGGAACGCCTCAATCAGGAATGAAACCACGACCGACGGCCCGCCGAACCCCAGGGCGCGCATGGTCGCGATTTCCCGGCCGCGCTCTGCCACCGCCGAGTACATGGTGTTCAGCGCGCCAAACACCGCGCCGATGCCCATCACAAACGCCACCAGTCCGCCCAGGATCGTAATCAGCCGGGTCATGGCCGTGGATTGCTTGGCGTAGTAATCGACTTCGCGGCTGACGTCAACATTCAGGCGCGGATCAGACGTTACGTTGTCTTTGAATTGCTGATACGAATTGGCCGAATCCAGGTGTACGGTCGCCGATTGAAAAAGGTTGGGCGGGCGCTTGTACACGTCATCGAGCACGCGCGCATCGCACCACACTTCAGAGTCGAACGCGCTGCCGCCCGCGTCGAATACGCCCACCACGTGCCAGTGGCCGCCGCCGAAGTCCACCGTATTGCCCACCGTCAATCCTGCATAGCTCGAGCTGGCATTCTTGCCGACCACCAATTCCGTCAAGCCGGGTTGAAACATCCGGCCCTGGATGAGCTTCACATTCTTGCGAATCGTGAGCACGTTGGCCGAAACGCCGCGTACCTGCACGTTCGCGTCGGTGCCGGTTGACTTCAGCGGAAACGGAGCGACCGCTACGGCTTCAGACGTAATGAGCGGGCCGGAGTCGCCGTGCGCCACCCCGGGCGCGTCCTGCAGGATCTTGACGCTCTCCACCGTGATGAAGCTCATCATTTCCGTGGTGGCGCCGCCGCGCATCACGATGGCGTTGTCGGCCGAGCCTGAGGAGACCAGCGTGGCGCGAAAGCCGCGGGCCAGCGAAAGCATGGCAACGAACACTCCGACTGTGCCGGCAATGCCGAGCACCGCGACCACTGCTGAAGTCCAGCGCGCCTTCACGCTGCGTAAGTTGTAGATGACTGGAATGGCCACGTTACACCCTCCGAAGCGCGTTCACCACGCGCATGCGCATCGCTCCGATGCCGGGCAGCAGGCCGCTGGCCACGCCCACAATTACCGCCGAACCCAGCCCTGCCACCAGAATCGCCTTTGAAAGGACCAGTGCCGGCAGCAGGCCGTTCAGCGCATTGCCCAGCGCAGGCACCGCCAGCATCGCCAGGCCCAGCCCCAGCAGCCCGCCGATCAGCGCAATGGTGAGCGATTCGCTCAGCACGAAGAACAGCACCGCGCGGTCGTTAAACCCAATGGCTTTCAGGATGGCGAGTTCGTTGATGCGCTCGCGCACTGAAATTGCCATGGTGTTGCCCGTGACCAGCAGCAGAGTAAAGAACACCACGCTGCCGATCGTGACCACAAGGAACTGGATGTTTCCGAACTGCTTCACCCACCCCGCGGCGAACTGCGATTCCGTTTCAGTCTTGGTCTCAAACGACGAATTGCCCGCCATGTCGTCAATGGCTTTGGCCACGCTGACCGCGTAATCGGGGCTGTCGAGCTTCACCACGTACCAGCCCACGTTGCCTTTGAAGCTCTGCGGCACCCGCTCCTCGAAATAGTCCCACTGGAACCAGAATTGGGTCTCGTCGCCGCCTGGGCGGTCGCTGTGGTAGATGCCGTCAATGTTGAATTCCCACGTTGCCGCCGTGCCATAGCTGACATTCTTGATCGGAACGCGGTCGCCGATCTTCCAGCCGAAGCGCTGCGCGGTGCGCGCACCTACGATTGCGCCCTCGCGATCTTTCAGGAACGCCTGCCACTGGTCGTCGGGCACCTGCAGCTCTGACATCACCTGGCGCTGGTTTTCCGTATCGATCACAAACTGCGGGAAGAAGTTCTTCTCTTCCTGGTACACCCCGCCGAACCAGTTGTTGTGGGTAACGGCCTTCACCCCGGGAATGCGCAGGATCTTGTCACGATACGAGAGCGGCAGCGGCTGGATGATGGAAACGCGGTTGATCGTGACCAGGCGGTCGGCCCCGGCAATATCAGCCCCGCGGTTGAACGCGCCGCGCACCACTGCCAGGAACGAAAACAGGAACAGCGCCACCGCGAATGAGCCGATGGTCAGCACTAGGCGCAGCTTCTTGCGAAACAGGTTGGCGAAAATCAGCGAGCGGAACTTCATCTACACCTCCGCGGCAATGCTGTGCGGTTCGCGCGCTTCCACGAGCACGCCTTTTTCCAGGTGCAGCGTGATGTCGGCACGCCTGGCCACCACCGGATCGTGCGTCACCATCAGCACCGTCTTGCCGTATTCCCTCACCAGCCGCGTGATCAATTCCATGATTTCGTCGGCGCTCTTGCGGTCCAGGTCGCCGGTCGGCTCGTCGCACAGCAGGAACGTAGGATCCGCAACAATGGCGCGGGCAATCGCAACGCGTTGCTCCTGGCCGCCGGAGAGCTGTCGCGGATAGTGGTTCATGCGCTCCCCCAGCCCCACCACGGCAAGCGCAGTCTCCACGTGCTTGCGGCGCTCGGCCTTTGACAGGCTGGTCAACAGCAGCGGCAATTCAACATTCTGGAACGCCGTGAGCACCGGGATGAGGTTATACATCTGGAAGATGAAGCCCACATGGCGCGCGCGCCATGCCGTCAGCTTGCCCGCCGACATGTGCGTGATCTCGTCGCCCGCCACCGTTACAGTGCCGCGCGTCGGGACATCCAGACCGCCCAGCAGGTTGAGCAGCGTGGTCTTGCCTGAGCCGCTCGGGCCCATAAAAGCTACAAAATCGCCTTTATCGACGTCGAGGTTAAGCTCCTGCAGCACATGGATGTCCTCGCCGCCGCGGCGATAAGTCTTGCCAAGGTTTCGCACCTGAATCAGGCTCTGTGACGTTCCATTTCCATCCACACGGACCATATCTGCCTCCGCCTACTTCTTCACTTCTACGCCCTGGCCATCGCGAAGCCCTTCCGGAGCGCGCACAATCACCTGATCGCCCGCAACCAGCCCGGCAACAATTTCAGCATCGCCGCCGCGAGTTCCGCCCAGCGTAACCGCGCGCCGCTCAGCTTTATCGCCCTTCACCACCATCACGACCTTTTTCCCGCTCTCGTCGCGAACCGCACCCTGCGGAACCAAAATTGCCGCGCGTCCCGAATTCTGCGCCGGCCGCTCATCGCCCAGGAATGTCACCTTAATTCCCATGTCCGGCAGAATGCGCGGATCGAGTTTCACAAACGAGATCCGCACCTTCACGGTCGCCTTCTGGCGGTCGGCGCTCGGAATAATGGTGCGCACGCGCGCCGGAATCTCCCAGTCAGGGTAGGCATCGAGAACGGCAGTTACGGGCTGCCCCGCCTTCACCCGCGAAATGTAGGCTTCGTTGACGTCAACCTCAATTTCGTTCGACGCCATGTCGACCACCGTGGCGATGCCGGTGCGCGTAAATCCGCCGCCCGCTGAAATCGGCGAAACCATCTCGCCCACTTGCGCGTCCTTCGACACCACAATGCCGTCATACGGCGCGCGGATGGTGCAGTTATCTACCGCCTGCTGCGCTTCCGTGATGCGCGCCGCCGCGGCCCGAACTTGCGCCTTGGCCAGCGCAATCTTGGCGCGCAGGCTGTCAGCCGACGTGCGCGCGTTATCAAGCTGCTCCTGCGACTGCACTCCTGCTTTCTGCAGCTCTTCGGCGCGATGCAGCAGCAGCAGCGCGTTCTTCAATTGCACTTCGTAATCGGCGATTGCGGCGTTGGCCGAGTCCCTGTCAGCCACCGCCGTATCGAGCGCCTTCCTGGCGTCAGAATCGTCAAGCGTGGCCAGCAACTGGCCGGGATGCACGTGCGTGCCCTCATCGAAGAAAACCCCAGTCACTCGTCCCGTGATTTTGGCGGCGATGGTTGCGCGCCGCTGCGGCGTTACATAGCCGCTGGCGTTCAGCAAGGCTTCGCGTCCTGCAGCACCGGTCTCCAGGCGCGCGCTGGCAACTTCAACTTCAGCGCTGCGCCCGCGGAGGCCGTAAATCGCGCCCAGCGCACCGCCGACGATGACGAGCAGGCCAAAAAACAGGGCCAGGCGCCGCCCCAGCCCCCCGCGCTGGCGCTTGGTCTCAGGAATTCGCAGCGTGCCCAGATCGTGAATTGAACGTTGCGGTGATGTTGACATGGCTCTTCCGCCGCCTGTGTTGCATTACGTGCCGCGCCCGCGCAAAGTTCACACCCGGCGGCCCGTAATGCGCCGGAGCATGGCCCTGGATTTCAAGGTTTTGCGGGAAACAGAATTACAGAATTGTAACTGAAGGTCACCGCGATTGGCGCGAACATTTCGGCATGCCATCGGCGCACCCAAAAGCCCGTCTCGCAGGCAGCCCAGCAGCGGCAAGCCGGCCGTGAAGCCGGGCAGCGCCTGTAAGATGTTGCCTGCAGGCATCCGTCACGGCAATCCCCGCTATCTCTCATGACCAATTCGGCAAAGGCCCTTACCGCGCAACAGCAAGCTTTCGTCAATTCAGTCCTCGGGCTGCAGCCGAAAATCGCGGTCTTCGATTGCGACGGCACGCTGTGGGAAGGCGACGCCGGTGAAGGCTTCATGCGCTGGAGCATGCGCGAGGGCGTTGTTCCGGCCGAGGTCATTGCGCGCATGCAAGCTCGCCACGCCCAGTACAAAGCCGGCGCTGTCACCGAGCATGATATGTGCGCCGAAATGGTGACGATGTATGCCGGCCTGAAGGTCGAAGCGCTTGAAGCGGCCGCCCGGCAGTACTTCGCGTCATTGATCCGGCCAAACATTTACCCGGAGATGTTTGAAGTAGTGGCGCGGCTCATGGACGGAGGGTGCGCCGTCTGGCTCGTCTCTTCAACCAACGAATGGGTGGTCAGGGAAGGCGCTCGCCATTTCGGCGTCTCGCCCGAGCGCGTGATCGCAGCCTGCGCACGCATCACCGGCGCAACCGTCACCGGCGACATTCTTCGTGTGCCCACCGATGAAGGCAAGGCTGAAGCCATTCGTACCATCATTCTGCCTGGCCACCCGCAGGCGCGAGTTGATGTTGCCGTCGGCAACTCCATCCACGATGCCGCGATGCTGGGCGCTGCTGATTACGCAATAGCCATTAATCCCACGGCCGCGCTCGAACAGCTCGCTTCAGAAGCAGGCTGGCAACAATATCGGCCCGCGAAACCGTAGCCCCGCCCTTCGGCAGTCACGCGCCATCGCAAGTAAAACGCACGTTATCCCACCCGCTCATTCACACGGCGCCACTCCGAAAGCCGCATCAGGCGCGGACTCCCAGCGACAGGCGCAACCGGCAGCTCTCGATTTTTCCTGAGCGGCAGACACCCCTCCGGCCGCTTCCGCCCATCCAGCAAAATACCAGTTCCCAAAATCAGTTTCCCGCGGGGCCATTTCGTTTATGAAGACATTTGCTCTCAAGCTTTCGCTCTTCCTTGCCGCAGTTGTCGCGCTAATGCTTCTTGCAGCTTGCGGCGGCAGCTCATCGCACACTTCCGCCTCCAGCAATCCTTCATCCCCGGGAACTAGCTCGGGCACCTCCAGCGCGCCCGGCTCGGCTCCGCCCTCCACAGGTTCAGGTGGAAGCGGCACTTCGGGCTCCTCGGGCAGCGGCCCATCGTCGGGCAGCGGCTCGGGAAGCGGCTCATCAGGCAGCGGGTCATCAGGCAGCGGATCTTCAGGGAGCGGCTCGGGCAGCGGGTCCGGGGGCTCAGGTTCAGGCAGCTCAGGTTCGGGCTCGGGAAGCGGCTCAGGAAATTCCACCGGCGCGACCCAGTGGCTCTACTCGCTTGAGGGTACCTACCTCACGCCGACAAACATCGAGCAGTTCGGCGTCAACAACGCAACCGGCGCGTTGACTTTGGCGGAAACCACTCCCGGCATCATGGGGCAGGGCGAAGCGCTGGCTACCGATCCCAAATCGCAGTTCCTGTTCGTGGGTTATTCCGCCGTCGGGGACCCGCAAGCCGGCTGCGTCGTTGCTTCTTACTCCATCGGCTCGAGCGGGCAGCTCACCCTGGCCGATCAGGAAAAAATCACCTTCAACTGCGACAGCATCGGCGGGATGACCGTCGATCCCTCCGGCGCCGACCTCTACGTCAGCGGCAACTACATCATGACCAACGGCTCCGTCGCCGCCTTCAGCATTGATCGCACCAGCGGAAAGCTCACCAACACCTCTAATTCCAGCATCACCAATTACGCGCTGCCGGGTAAAATCGTCATTCATCCCAGCGGCCTTTACGCCTACGTGTCCCGCATGACGCCGCACCACTATCCCGGCCAGGGTGGATGGTCGTTCTATGTGCGCAATCCTGCCACCGGCGCGCTGACCGATACCGGAACCATATTCAACCAGCCCACCTATCCCAACGAATACATTGACGCCGCGTTCGTCCTGGGAGGGAAATACCTGTTCAGCATTGCCTATGGCGAATACGCTGCCTACTCGGTTGATCCCATCACCGGCCAGCTCACCTTCGTCGGCAAGTGGGACGGCAATTACTGGGGCATCGCGGCTGATCCCTCGGGCAACTACGTCATCATCAATCAGCGTGACGGCCCGGTGCAGTCGTATCGCGTCAATCCTGATAGCACCTTGACGCCGGTGGGCGGCGGGAGCACCGACGTTGCGAACAACAGCAGCTTCTTCTTCCTCGGCACCACCATCATGTTTGACCGCACCGGCCGCTATGTTTATGCCGAGAGCCCCAACAGCGCGCAAGTGTTCGCCTTCACCTTCGACGCCTCAACCGGCGCGCTGGCCCCGGTACCGGGGTCGCCGTTTGCAACCAAATCACAACCGGTGAACATTGCAACCGCCGGCCACTAAGAGCTTTTCCACTCCAACTCCGGCCCTCCGTCTGCTGGCGGAGGGCTTTTTTGCCTGCCGCGCGCACGACCGGCTGAACTTGTCAGTCCAACTTCTGTCCGTTAGCGAACAGCGTAGAGCCGCCGGCGAACACTCCGCGCCTTCCCGCCTTCCTGCGCGCCTAACTCGCTCAACACTTTACCGTGCTGACGGCGTGGCACAACGCTTGCATGCCTATGCCTTCGACGTGTAGAAGACAAAGGTATGGACGCGAAATCCGATCTGCCGCAGGGAACGCTCGATCTCCTGATCCTGAAGGTGGTGGCGCTCGCGCCGCTGCACGGCTATGCCATCGCGCAGCGCCTGCAGCAGGTCTCGCGCGAAGTGGTCCAGGTGCAGCAGGGCTCGCTGTATCCGGCGCTGCATCGCCTGGAAAACCGCGGCTTTCTTGCGGCGGAGTGGCGCAACACCGCAACCGGCCGCGAAGCGAAGTTCTACCGCCTCACCCGCAAAGGCCGGGCGCAGCTTGAAAGTGAGACGGCAAGCTGGAACCGTTTAGCGCAAGCCGTGGCTGCGGTGCTGCGCCTCA
>JAJPJZ010000037.1 GCA_021323935.1 Terriglobia bacterium
GCGCCCCGCCGCAGCGGCAGCCCGTGTGCATCCCTCGAACCCGCCCCACGGTCCGGTGCATTCGGCCGCCGTCGGTTATGCTGATGTAGCCCTATGCGCACGCAACTTTCTGCCGCGGCGCAGCCGGAAGCGGCAGGAGAGAAGTTCAACATCCTCGATCCCGCTACGCTCCTGCGCATGCGCGAGCGGGCGCTGCGCTGGCGGGTGGCGCGGAAAAAGAGCTCGCGTGTGGTGGCCGCCGGGGCCCTGCGCCAGGCGCTGGCCACGATTGCCGCGACCATCGATCTGCGCAGCGGCGATTCGATTGCCGCCCAGGTGTACTCGCTGGAAGCTGAAATTGCCCGCGGCGCCGAACTCAGACGCATTGCCGCCGGCTTCAGTCGCAAGGCGCGCCCGCAATCTGCCGGCATGAGCGCTTCGGCAACGCTGGCGCTGGCTTCAGGAATTGCTGCCGGCAGCGCGGCTGCTGCAAATCGCCCCGCATCAACCCAGCGGAAAAACGAATTCGCCGTTGTCGTTGCGCTGCTTGAGGGGCGGCTTGATGAACCCTGCGCTTCCGTGCTGCAGCTTGCCTCACGCCGCAAGCTGCCGCTCGTGATCGTGGCGCTGAACGGCGCGCTCGCAGAAGAACGCGACGAAACCTCCGCCTATGAATTCCAACGTTTCCCGCGAATTCCGGTGGACCGCAGCGACCCCATTGCGATCTATCGTGTTGCCCATGAAGGCGTGGAGCGCGCCCGCATCGGCTACGGGCCTACGCTGGTGGATTGTATTGCCTGGCCATTGGGCGGGCCGCCAGGCGGATTGCAAAACATTGAGCGGCAGATTGTGCGCGCCGGCGCAGCGCTTCCGCGCAGTTCGTCCATCGAGCGGCGCATTGAATCAGAACTCGAAGGCGACGGGCGCGAGCCTGAAGTGTTGCTGTTCGCGCCCGAATAAACTACGCCGCCGTCGGCTGCGGCTGCCCGGCCGCTTCCTGCGGGTTTTCGGCAGCGGGCGCGGCTTGCGCCTGGCGCTCTTCTTTTTTTTCTTCCGCCGCTGCCAGCGCTTTTTCTTCTGCTGCCTCCAGTTGCGTGTGCAGCCGGCGAACAAATTCAAAATCATCGTCGCCGATGCGGATGCCTTTCACCGGATGCATCACCACGTTGCGTATGCGGTTCAGGCGGCGCAGCGAATCTAGAAATTCGGGCTTATCGCCGCGCAGCTTGCCCGGCAGGCTGGCTGAAAGCGCCGGCCACTCGCGATCGAAAATCAGGCGCAGGTGCATCAGCGTGGTGTAGCAGTAAAGCTCCTCGGCCGGCTCAAGGTCGCGCTCGCTGGTAATGGCGCAATCTTCGCGCACCGGCAGCGGCACTCCCTGCCGCCACCAGTCCTCGCCATACGCTGAAATCAGGCTGGCGCGCACGTACTGGTGCAGGCGCAATTCAATGTCGCGAATGAATTCATACATGTCGCCCAGGTCGGCGCGCGCATCGCGCAGCTTGAGGTAGATGCGCAAGTCGCCGCGCGTTACGTTCACGCCCGCCTGCCGCAGCGCTCGCGCCACCGACGTCAGGCTGTCCTTGCCGGTGCGGACCACGGCTTCCTCGATGGCGCGGCGCGCCTCCGCATCAATGCTGAACAGGATGTCGGAGCGGCGAATCCGCCCCTGCCCCACCTGGTTGTAGAGGAAATTCATGACCACGCCCAGCGGCAGCTTCATTTCGTCGGCGATTTTCGATGGCGACAGGCCGCGCAGCAGCAGGTCAGCAGCCTGCCGGCGGCGTTCAAATGAGTTCATCTATAAGTCAGATGCAGGAATATGGGCGGCTGCACCGGATGCGGTGCTAAGAAGTGGCCGGCGCCCTATTAATCGCCAGCCAGTATGAGCTGAACAGTTGCACCAGCTCGTTCAACTGCTCCGTGCTCTCCGGCTTGGCCACGTAGGAGTTCACGCCCAGGTCATAGGCGCGGTTCACGTCGGCAGAATGGGTTGACGACGTCAGCATCACGACCGGCAGGCGGCGCAGGAAGTCGGTCTGGGTGCGCACCCACTGCAGCACTTCAAACCCGGAGCGGCGCGGCAGCTTGATATCGAGCAGTACGATCGCCGGCATGGGATGCGCATGGCGGTTATCGTAGGGCGGATCGCCGCGCAGGTAGGAAACCGCCTCATCGCCATTCTGCAGCCGCAGCACGGAAACCTCGGCTGCACCGCGAGAGAACGCCCGCTGCACCAGCCGCGCGTCGTTCGGGTCGTCTTCGACCAGCAGGACTGTGGGGGCGTGAAGGCTCATGCTTTCGCCAGTTCCAGCCAAAATTTTGATCCCTTCCCCGGTTCTGATTCCAGGCCAACTGCCCCGCCCATGCGCTCCGTGCCGCGCTTCACGATGGCCAGCCCGATGCCGGTGCCGGGGTAGGCATCGGCCCCGTGCAGCCGCTCAAAAACCTGGAAGATGCGCTGGTGGTGGGCAGGATCGATGCCGATTCCGTTATCGCAAACCGAGATCCGCACCTTGCTTCCGCGCTGCTCGGCCGTGATTTCAACGCTTGGCTCCGCGCCCTCGGGATGAAACTTCAGTCCGTTGCTGATCAGGTTGTACAGCATCTGCACCAGGGTCGAGCGGTGCGCCATCACCTTCATGCCCTGGGGAACTCGCACCTGGACGTGCTCAGGGCTGTCAAGCTGGCCAAGCGCGTTATCCACCGCCGAGCTAATCAGCACCGGCTCAGAAGGCAGCTCGATCCTGCTCAGGCGCGAGTAATCCAGCAGGTCCTGCACCAGGCGGTTCATGCGCAACGCCGCCGAGCTGATGCGGTTCAGGTAGTCGCTGGCGGTGGCATCCAGCACCGAGCCGTAATCTTCCTGCAGCGCCGTAGCAAAGCCTTCAATCGCTCGCAGCGGCGCGCGCAGGTCGTGCGACACCGAGTAGCTGAATGACTCCAGCTCCGCGTTGGTGGCCTCGCGCTCGCGCACCTGGATTTCCAGCTCCTGCGCGTGGCGGTGCACCTGGTCAAGCAGCTGCTTGCGTTCCGTAATGTCGCGCGTGACTTTGGAATAGCCGGAAAGCTGGCCTTCATCGTCAAACATCGCGGTCACCACCACGCTCGCCCAGAAGCGCGTGCCATCCTTGCGCACTCGCCAGCCCTCGCCCTCGTAGTGGCCTTCGCTTCTCGCCGTAGCCAGCACTTTTTGCGGCAGCCCCGCCGCCCGGTCTTCAGGCGTGTAGAAGCGCGAAAAGCTCTGGCCAATGATTTCGTTGGCCGAGTACTGCTTGATGCGTTCAGCGCCTGAGTTCCAGCTCGTCACGCAGCCCTCGGCATCGAGCGAGAAAATGGCGTAGTCGGTGACGCCCTCAATCAGCAGCCGGTAGCGCTGCTCCGCGCGCCGCCGGTCGGTCAGGTCGCGCGTGATCTTACCGTAGCCCATCAACCGTCC
>JAJPJZ010000023.1 GCA_021323935.1 Terriglobia bacterium
CCTGAACTCGAGCTCGCGGGCTGAACGCCGCGAGCAGATGGCGGAGGCGCACCGCTAATGGCTAACCCGATCAGCAATGCCGCTCCGCACATCAACCGCAGCGAAGGTTTGATCTTCGAGCGCTCCTCGCCGGGCAAGAAGGCGTACAGGCTGCCGGAGCTCGACGTCCCAGAAGTTGATCCGGCTGAGTTGCTGGGCGAGGCCGCGCGCACCGATCTCGGCTCGATGCCGGAAGTCAGCGAGATTGAAATCATCCGCCACTTCACCCGGCTTTCAACCTGGAACTACGGCGTCGATACCGGCCTCTATCCGCTGGGCTCGTGCACCATGAAATACAACGCGCGCGTCAACGAGTACGTGGCGCGGCTTGAGGGCCTGGGCGGGGCGCATCCTTACCAGCCGGAGAAGCTGTCGCAGGGCGGGCTGAAAATCCTGAAGTTGCTGAGCGATGCCCTGCTCGATATCACCGGCATGGACGCCATTACGCTGCAGCCGGCGGCCGGCGCGCATGGTGAGATGACCGGCATCCTGCTGGTGCGCGCCTACCTGGAATCGCAAGGCAATCCGCGCAAGAAGATTCTGATTCCCGATTCCGCCCACGGCACCAACCCTGCCACGGCCGCGATCTGCGGCTACGCGGTTGAAAACCTGAAGTCGAATGCGGTCGGCATGGTTGATGTGGCGTCCCTGGCGGCGCAGATGAACGAAGACGTCGCCGCGCTGATGCTCACCAATCCCAACACGCTCGGCATCTTTGAAGAAGAGATCCACAAGATTGCTGACCTGATGCACGCCAAGGGCGGGCTGCTCTACATGGATGGCGCCAACATGAACGCGCTGGTCGGCAAGACGCGTCCCGGCGATTTCGGCGTTGACGTGATGCACCTGAACCTGCACAAGACGTTTTCCACCCCCCATGGCGGTGGTGGGCCGGGTTCAGGCCCGGTGGCATGCAAAACCATCCTGGAGCCGTTCCTGCCGGTGCCGGTGGTGGCCACCAAGCCTGACGGCACCTTGGGCTTCGATTACGACCGCCCCCGCGCCATCGGCCGGGTGCGCGCCTTCTACGGAAATTTCGGCATGCACGTGCGCGCGCTCGCCTACATCATGGCCAACGGACCTGATGGCCTGCGCCAGACGACGGAAGACGCCGTGCTCAACGCCAACTACATCCGCAAGCGGCTGGAGGGCGTTTACGATCTTCCCTACTCCACGCCGACCATGCACGAAACCGTGTTCAGCGATCGGCTGCAGACGCGGCACGGCGTCAAGACCGGCGACATTGCCAAGCGGCTGATCGATTACGGCTTCCATCCCTACACCGTATCGTTCCCGCTGATTGTGCACGGCGCGCTGATGATTGAGCCCACGGAGAGCGAATCGAAAGACGAACTCGATTCCTTTATCGACGCCATGAAGGCGATCGCAGAGGAAGCCGCGCAGGAGCCCAACGTCATTCTTGAAGCCCCGCACACTACGCGGGTCTCACGGCTCGATGAAGTGGCGGCAGCCCGCAAGCCGGTGCTGCGCTGGAAGGCGCCCGAGCAAAAAGCATGAAAAAGTTAAGGTGCAAAGTTGGGGTTCGCCCCGCTTTGCACCTCTAAGTTCCACCTGGTCCTTATTCAACTTTTCACTTGGCCTTGATGTTCACGCTGGCGTCCCAATTTTCCCAGGTGAAGTGCATGTCGGCTGAGTCGTTGCCCTTCTTGGCAAAGCTGATGGTGAACTGCTCGGTATCTTTGCCGGTATTGCCGTTGAACTGCATGGGAATGCGCGCCAGGTCATCCTGTTCGCCGGGATACGGAATGCCCCACTGCCCGGTCTTCTTGCTGATGATGAGCGTCATCTTGCCTTCCTCAGGCAGGGCGTAAAGCGTGTAGGTGCCGGCCGGAACGCTGGTGCCGCCAATGTCAAGGTCAGCCTGGGTCTTGAGCGTGGTGGCTTCGTTTGCGCCGGCGCGCCACGGCTTGCCGTAGGGCTCGGTGCCGCCGATCATCTTGCGTTGCTCGTGGGTCTTGGGATCGTGGGTGTGCGGCCGGCTGTAGTCGATGGTGATGTTCTTGCCGTTCAGCGTGACTTGAGCGGTGCCGGGAGGGCTGGGGCGCTTGGACTTGTCCTGCTGCGCAAAGACGAAAGCAGCGAGGGCGAATACTATAGCCACAATGCGGATCGTACGCATGGTTCTCTCCTGCTCGTAGCGGCGGCTCCTCTCCCCGGCCCCGGCGAGCAGAAAAGGATAACCGGCGCGCGCACTGCATGGCAAAATTGCCGGCGCCCAGTTCTGGCCCGCGCGCCGCGCCTCCATATGCTTCTGCTTGCCTATTGCGTTTCGCTCGCCTCCGCCGGCGGCTCCGGGCCGCAGAATGCTCCTGAAGCGGAGCTGCGGCAGCTCGAGCTCGCCTCGTTGCGTTGCTACTACGGCCAGGTCGAAGACTTTCGCGGCAACGAGCGCAAAACCGTGGCGGCGGCGCTGCAGTTCCATCGCGTCAACACGGCGATCTTTGCCGGCGAAACCGTCCTGCCGTTTCGATTTCCCACGGTCATGACGAGCGTAGAAGAGTTGGAGCGCGAAGTGGCCAAGCAGGCTGAGCGGCTCACCGCGGCGCTGGCCAGGCTGCAGGATTGCGGCCAGATGGAAGTCGCGCTCACCGTGAACTCCGGTTCAGCCCGCGCGGCCAGCGGCCTGGAATACCTTAAGGCGGCGCAGGCGCGCGAGCAGGCGCTGGCCAACGCCGCGGCAGCGGTCAGGCAATCGACCGACGGGCTGGCGCTTGCATGGAAACAGCGCCCCGGTGACGCGCGGTCGCGAATGTACGCGCTGGTGAAACGCGGCTCAGGGCAAGCTTTTTCACAGCAATTGCGCGGCATCACGCTTCCCAAGGGAGTAGAATGCCGCGTAGTCGGGCCCTGGCCCCCTGTGGAGTTTGTGGAGCATTGAGCGAAGGCGCGCGGCAGATATCGGCCGAAGAAATTGCGGCAGCCGTGGCCGAACTTCGCCAGCAACTCAACTCCGCCGCCGGCCTGGACGCGCAGCGTGTAGAATGCTCGCCCGACTCGGTCGAGCAGGGACTCGCCAAACTCGTGCTCGGTCTGATAGAAATGCTGCGTCGCCTGATGGAACGCCAGGCCGTGCGGCGCATGGAAGGCGGCGCGCTGAGCGACGAGCAGGTCGAGAACATGGGCGCCGCGCTGATGCGGCTGGAAGAAAAGATCAACGAACTGGCGGGGCATTTTGGGTTGCGGCCCCAGGATTTGAACCTGGATTTGGGACCCGTGGGCCGGCTGCTGGATGAGTAGCCGGTCGCGTTTTGTGCGGCATCGGTGGCCGGTGAAAAATTTCAGCGCCGGGCAACACCGCTGGCATTTTTGCAATCTAAGCTTGGGCAGCTTGCAGCAGCAGTACAGGTAAGTGGGCCGAGCCGAGGTCGCCGGCGTGCGGCCGCGCCACGGGATTGAGCGGCCTGGCTGATCGCGGTGGGCGATTCGGGCGAGTGAGAGGCGAATGGATCGGATAGCGACGGTTTCCGGCACCACGAATCTGCTAGATATTCTTGACCGCGTCCTCGACAAGGGCCTGGTCATTGCCGGCGATATTCGTGTCTCGCTCGCCAACGTTGAACTGCTGACCATTCGCATTCGTTTGCTGGTCTGCTCCGTCGATAAAGCGGAGCAGATCGGGTTGAACTGGTGGAAGTTCGATCCGAACCTAACCGCGCCATCTCCTGCTCAAAAAGCGCTGCCGGGACGGGTCAATCCAATTGAAGTTCGAGAGCCGGCCAGGGGACCTGGAAAACGGGCCGGCCAGCCTGGCCGCAAGCGCGGCTGAGCGGCGGGAATAAACGTAAGGCAAGAATTCTTAGGAGGACTACTCCATGGCAGTGGAACGCGTATCGGGCGGCTCAAGCCTTATTGACGTACTCGATCGAGTACTGGATAAGGGCATCGTCATCGACGCATGGGTGCGAATTTCGCTGGTCGGCATTGACCTGATCACGGTTGAAGCCCGCGTCGTAGTCGCCTCTATCGATACCTACCTGAAGTATGCCGACGCCGTCGGCCTTACCGGCCTGGTATCGCGTCCGCAACTTGGCGGGGGCGCCGAAGAAGGCTTCGAGGAAGGCGCGCCAGTTGAAACCTCTCGCCCGCGCACTCGCGTGCCGCGAGGCGGCGGGGGGCGCCGCTAGGTCGAGCACAGGCCCGGGCAGCCGCCCGGGCGAACAGGGTAGGGTCTCATGGGCGCAACGCCGGAACTTCAAAAAGCACCTGCTTCCCCGGAGGGTCGCGGCAGGGCCGAGATGCAGCGCAGGAAGCGCGTACCTGCGCCGGGTGACACATCGCGCAACGTGCGCGAAAACGCCGCGCTTCGGCTTCTCTCAGCGGAACGGAGCGACGAAATCTTCCCCATCCTCCTGGAAGAAATCGTCAGCTCCGGCTTTCCGCGCGCGCTGATCCTGCAGGTGAATTTTGAAACCGGCGAGTTGTCGCCGCGCGCCGCCCTGAATTGCGCCAAGAACTTCCAGCAGCAGCTTTCCACTTCGCTGTGGGCGCATGAAAATCCCCTGGTCGCTTCGCTGAACTCTCTGCAGCCCGCCACGGTTGAGAACGTTCCCGGCATCAGCGTTCCGCTTTACTGCTATCCGCTGCTTTACCGCAACCGCAGCCTGTGCTGGGAAGCGGAGCGCGAGCGCCGGCACGACTGCCTGGCGGTGCACAACTTCCACCAGCCGCGCAAGCTGCGGCTGGAAGAGCAGGTGTGCGCCACCTGCAACATGCGTGCCTACTCGGCGCTTGCCGTGGTCGATATTTCTAATCGCCCCGATGCCGCCGCGCTCAAGGGCCTGCGCGCGCTGATTGAGCTTGCCAACCGCTACCTGGCGCGGCTGTTCAAGGTTGAGCATTACTACAACCGCATGCGCGATTCTGACGTGATCATCGCGCAAATGCACACCGTGATGGAAAGCATGGCCGACCCAGTTATCCTGACTGACAGCCACCATCGCGTCGTCATGCAGAACCGCGCAGCCGAGCGCTTCTTCCGCCTGCCCGATGAAGTCACCTCCGGCGGCGCGCGCGCGGTGGAATTCAACAACCTGCTGTTTTCGGCGGCGCTTTCCTCCATGGCGGTCTCCGGCGCCGAGGGCTTCCGCGACCTCACGCTGGTTGACGTCAACGAAGGCGAAGAAGTGCTGTTCGAGGCCGTCTGCGCCTCCACCCAGGATTCCGCCGGCATGCGCACCGGCATGGTCACGGTGATGCGCGACGTGACCGATATTCGCCGCGCCGACCAGGAAGTGCGCGCCAACCTGGCGAAGCTGCAGTCTGCCGAAGAAACCGTGCGCCAGGACCGCGACCGCCTGAACCTGGTCATCGAAAACGTGGGCGATCCGATCGTGGTGGCTGATGCCTCGGCCAAAGTGGTGCTGTTCGATCCCCTGGCCAAGCGTCTGTTCGGCGCCGATCTCGGCGTGGCGCGCGATGCGGCCGTGCTGCAGAACCTGGCCAAGCTCGATGCCTATCTCACTCGCTTCACTTTCTCCTTCGACGACAAGCATGGCGAGCAGTTGAAGCTGTTCAACCCTGAAGCCGGCACGGAAGTGGAATACGATGTGCGCTCCGGCAAGATCTACGACGCTCGCGGCCAGGTGTCGTACACGGTGAACGTGCTGCGCGACTTCTCGGCGTGGAAAAAAGTCGAAGAACTCAAGATGCAGACCCGCATGCTTGAGATGGAGAAATTTGCGGCCACCGGCCGCCTGGCCGGCACCATTGCGCACGAAGTCAACAATCCGATGGAGGCCATCAAGAACTCCATTCACCTGCTGTCACGCCACGTGGGCAACGACGGCGCGCCGATCTACGACATCCTGAAAAAGGAAACCGACCGCGTCGCTCGCGTGGTGCGCCAGATGCTCGGCCTCTATCGCGCCAACGACCGGCCGGTCGCGTTTGACGTCAACCAGGTCATCGAAGACACGCTCACCCTGTTTGCCCGCCAGATTGAACGTGGCGGCATCACGGTCAGCACCGATTTCGGCAAGATCCCGCCCGTGGTAGGCTCGTCCGACCAGATGCGACAGGTGATTTCAAACCTGGTGGTGAACGCCAAAGACAGCATGAGCGCCTCGGGCGGCAAGCTCATCCTGCGCACCCGCCACATTCGCCCGGGCGACCGCTCCCACGGCAGCGTGCGCATCACCATCGCCGATTCCGGCAGCGGCATTCCGCCGACGCTGCGCGCCACCATGTTTGAGCCCTTCGTCAGCTCCAAGGGTGAAAAAGGCACCGGCCTCGGCTTGTGGATCGTCAAGGGAATCATTGAAAACCACGGCGGCCGCATTGCCGTGCGCAGCAAGGAAGGCGTTGGCACCGTCTTCCAGATTGAGGTACCGGTGGTGCGCAGCTTATGACCAAGCGTTTTCAGGCGAGCGATTACCGGGTGCTGGTGGTCGATGATGAACCGTCGGTGCTGTTCACCTATCGCATGATCCTGGAGCAGGAAGGCTACAAGACCACGGCGGTGCCTTCGGCGCGCGAGGCGCTGGAGCTGGTTCGGCGCAACGACTACCACATCGTTTTGTGCGATTACTCGCTCGAAGAAAAGCACACCGGCTTTGAAGTCATCGATGCCGCCCGCCAGCGCCGCAAAGACCTTCCCTGCGTGCTGCTGACCGGCTACGCCAACCAGGAAACAGTGGCGCAGGCGGAAGCCGCGGGCGTGGGCGTGCTGTTCAAACCGATCGATATTGATGAATTCCTGGCAGCCATCCCGGCCAAGCTGAGGGAGACTTATGAACAAAGTGCGGCGCACTGCAATTAAGACCGCGGTCAAGAGCAAGCGCGCAGAAAAGTCCGCGAGCGACGAGCTCCACGTGAAGGTGATGGAAATGCCGCCCACTTCGCGTGTCGAGGAGCAGACCGCCGAAGGCGGGCGCTACGTTTACGGCGTCATCCAGGCCTCTGAGCCTGCCACCTTCGGCAAGGTGGGCATCGGCGGCGCCGGCAACATGGTTTACACCATCTCCTACGGCGATATCGCCGCCGTCGTGAGCAACACACCGGTTTACATCTTCGACCCGACGCGCGAGAACGCGCTCGCCCACGAGCACGTGATCGAAACCGTCATGAGGACGTACACCATCATCCCGATGAGCTTCGGCACCGTCTTCCGCACCGACGACGATATTCGCCAGGTGCTGCGCAGCATTTATTCGTCGCTCAAAGACGTGCTCAAGCAGATGGCCGGCAAGGTGGAATTCGGGCTTAAAGTCACGTGGGACCGCGACCAGGTCGTCAATGAGCTGCAGCGCGAAGATGAAGAGATCCACCGCTTCCACCAGGAAATTACGCGCAAGCACCTGCAATCCACTTATTTCGCCCGCATGCAGCTCGGCCGCATGATTGAAAAAGCCCTCGGCGAGCGCGCGGCGCAGTACGTCCGCGAAATTTATGAAGGCCTGCGCCCCTGCTCGGTGGCATCGCGCGATAACAAGCCCATCGGCGACAAAATGATCCTGAACGCCGCCTTCCTCATCGAGCGTGACCGCGAGGCGGAGTTTGACGCCATGGTGAACAAGATCGCCGAAAGATTCGGCGACCGGCTGAACTTCAAATACACCGGCCCCTGGCCGCCCTATAACTTCGTGAACATACGGCTCAAGCTGGAAAAAGGCACCGCCAGCTAGTTTCACGGGCCGGCGCGCACGAGTCACTCGCGCTGCCCAGTGAAGCGATGCACAAGCGTTTTTATGTTCTTCATTGATGACCTGCTGTTCGCGCCGATTTCCGGCTTCCAGTTCGTGCTGCGCACGCTGGCCAAGGTCGCCGAAGAGCAGTACACCGATGATGCCCCGCTGAAAGAGCGCCTGCTCGAACTGCAGTTGCTGCTCGATAATGGCGAGATTTCAGAAGCCCAGTACGTCGAAGAAGAGGCCGCAATTTTCCGCGAGCTGCGCGAAATTGAGAACCGCAAGCGCGAAATGGCGGGTGCGCCCACGCTCGAAGAACGCGGCCCGCTTACCGGGCGCGTGGCTGAAGGCTCGGGCGCCGAAATCACTTTCAATCCTGACGAGCACAATTACGAATAGCCGCAAAGACGGTTTGCGGATCCAACCGGAGTTGCTGGTGTGCGCCTCGATTCCTGAATTCCCCTCGGTAAATGCCGCATTCCGTCGAGTCGCAGCCATGAACGGCAATCTTCCCATAGGAGGCCTGCTGCATTGAAGATCCTGGTTACCGGCGGGGCCGGGTTCATCGGCTCGCACCTGGTCGATGCCCTCATTGCTGCCGGCCGCCAGGTGCGCGTGCTCGACGCCATGGTCGCGCAGGTCCACGGCGAGAGTTCGCGGCCTGCGCATCTGCACGCCGAAGCTGAACTCCTGCAGGGCGATATTTCTAACCCTGACCTGGTGGAGCGCGCCCTCGACGACGTGGAAGCCATCTTCCATCAGGCCGCCGAAGTTGGCGTAGGCCAGTCGATGTACGAAATCACCCGCTACATCGATGCCAACACCCGCGGCACCGCGGTTCTGCTGCAGGCGCTGATTAAGCGCAAGAACCAGATTCGCAAGCTGGTGGTCGCCTCTTCCATGTCGATGTATGGTGAAGGCGCTTACCAATGCTCTGAATGCGGTGAAGTCGCGCCTCCGCTGCGCTCGCCTGAGCAGTTGCGCGCGCGCCAGTGGGAAGTGAAATGCCCGCGCTGCGGGCGCGAACTGCAGGCCGCCCGCACCAAAGAAGGCAAGCCGCTCTTCCCCGGCTCGGTTTACGCCATCAGCAAGCAGGACCAGGAGCAGCTTTCGCTGGTGATCGGGCGCGCCTACGGCATCCCCGCCGTCGCCCTGCGCTACTGGAACGTCTATGGCGCGCGGCAGGCGCTTTCCAACCCTTACACCGGCGTGTGCGCCATCTTTTCCTCGCGGTTGCTCAACAACCAGCCGCCCATGATCTTTGAAGATGGCCAGCAGGTGCGCGATTTCGTCCACGTCAGCGACATCGTGCAGGCCAACCTGCTGGCGCTCGAAAGCGACGACGCCAACTACCAGGCCATCAACATCGGCTCCGGCGAGATCGTCAGCATCAGGCAGGTGGCGCAGCTTTTGAGCGAAGGCCTGGGCAAGGCCATCGAGCCGGTCATCACGCAGAAATACCGTGAAGGCGATATTCGCCACTGCATTCCCGATTTAAGCCGCGCCCGCGCCCTGCTGGGCTACAAGCCGCGGGTCACGCTGCAGCAGGGCATGCCCGAGCTGTTGCACTGGGTGCGCAGCCAGACGGCGCAAGATGGCGTAGAAGTGGCCACCGCTGAACTGGCCGCGCGCCAACTGGTGCGCTAGTCTTCCCGTCTTGACCGATGTCGCGCCGGCGCACCACCCCGGGCATTCACGCGTCCGCATCCAGCGCAGCAACCTGAATAGCCGTTTTTCTTGCTGCGCGCATCCAACCCGAGCAGCTACTCACACCGTCAGCAGCGCACGACCTTAAACTGCGGTGGCAGGTGAGGCACGGGTTCCCGCATGGACGCCAGCAAACCGCAAGCCGCAAAAATCGCCAAAGCCGAAACCGCCAGGGCCAAGATCCTGGTGGTTGATGACGAACCCAACATCCTGCTCACGCTCACCGCCATCCTGGAGCAGGAGGGTTATGACGTGGAAGGCGTCAGCGGCGGCGCCCGGGCCATTTCCGCCGTGCGCGACTCCCACTATGACCTGGTGCTCACCGACCTGAAGATGCCGCAGGTCGATGGCCTGGCCGTGCTCGAGGAAGTTCGCCGCTGCCTGCCGCAGACCGCCACCATCATGATGACCGGCTACGCCTCGCTTGATTCCGCGGTCGATGCCGTCCAGCGCGGCGCCTACGAGTACCTGCTGAAGCCGGTGGAGATTCCCCACCTCAAGCTGGCGGTCGAGCGCTCGCTTGAACGCAAGCGCCTCTCGGAGATTGAAACCCTCTATCGCGTGCAGAAAAGCCTGGCCACGGCGCCCGATGAACCAAGCATCGCCCGCCAGATCACCGAAGCCGCCTGCAATGTGCTGAACCTCTCGCGCGCCTGCCTGTTCACCCCGGGCGCGCCGGATGCTCCCGCTTTGCTGCAGGACCTGCTTGCCGATGGCCGCACCCTGGGCGCGCTCTCCGCAGGCGCGGTCATCACTTCGGCGGCCGACGCCGCCGCCAAGAAGTGCGGCCAGGCCCATAACATCGCTGATTTCGCGCTGGTGCCGGGGCTCTCGCAAGGCGAGCTGGTATGTGTGCTGTGCGCGCACAATGGCAGCGCGCCTTATGAGTTCCAGGCTTCCGCGCTGCGCTTTTTGCGGTCGCTCGCCGGCCAGGCCGCGCTGGTGTTGCGTAACCGCCAGTTGATTGCCGAGCTCCGCCAGAACAATGCGGAACTGGCCGCCGCCAACGACAAATTGAAGCAGCTTGACCGCCTCAAGTCGCAGTTCCTCAGCGTGGCCACGCACGTGCTGCGTACGCCCCTGACCATTTTGCTGGGCTACA
>JAJPJZ010000326.1 GCA_021323935.1 Terriglobia bacterium
AGCCCCTTGCCGTTCTTGCCTGTGCTTTCAGCCAGCAACTGCTCCAGCCACGCGCCCATATCCAAAATGCGCGGCGAGGCGAAGATCGTAACTTTGTCCCGACCCAGTTTTCCCAGCGCGCCAAGGATCGCGCCCAGCACCACGCCGGGATTGTCGCGCGCCGCAACTGTGGCGGCGCAAGCGTGCACCATCTCCTCTGCGCGATCGAGGAACTTGCCCGCATCAACGCCGGCAAAAACCATCGGCACGATGCCGAAATTCGAAAGCGCCGAATAGCGCCCGCCGATGGAGGGCTCGCCGAAGAAAACGTGGCGGAAGTTGTCGCCTTCCGCAACCTTTTGCATCTGCGAGTTCGGGTCGGTGATGGTGATGAAGCGGCTGCCGACCTGCTGCGCGCCGACCGTGTCCTTCACGCGCTCGAAAAAATATTGCTTGAAGATGTTCGGCTCAAGCGTCGATCCTGACTTCGACGCCACGATGAACAGCGTCCTGCCCAGATCGATGCGCTTTTCTACGGCGCGAATCTGCGCCGGGTCGGTCGAATCGAGGATGTGAAGCGCAGGCGCGCCGCCCTGGCGGCCGAACGTGAGTGCCGTCACTTCATTGCACAACGACGAGCCTCCCATGCCCAGCAGCAGCACGTCGGTGAATTTTTCGTTCTTGGCCTTGCCGGCAGCATCGAGCAACGCCGGCAGGTGCCCGAGTTGTTGCTCCACAATTCCGAGCCAGCCCATCCACTTTGCTTCGTCCTGGTTCGTCCACAGCGAGGCATCGCGCCGCCACAGGCGCGCGACCTTCTTATTGCGCTCCCAGTCATCCAGCGCCTCGTCGACTGACTTCCTCTCGCGCGCCGGAACGGAATAGCGGATGGAATTGATCTTCGGTGCAACGCCGCTCTTGCCCGCGTTCCGAGCTTCGGACTTCGCCGGTGCGTTTTGGGCCGCGGTTGCCGTCTTGGAGATGGCGCCGAGCAGTTGGTTATATGCGTCGGCAAAAAGCTTGATGCCTTCTTCCAGCAGGTTCGCCGTGATCTGGTCGAGAGAAATGCCGGCCTTCTCCAGCGCACTGAGCACCTGGTCAGCGTGGGCCACATCTTCGGTCAGCGTGATGGCGGCATGGCCATGATCGCGAAAGGCGTCAAGCGTGGCTGGAGGCACGGTATTCACCGTCTCGGGTCCAATCAGCGTTTCAAGGTAAAGAACATCAGAGTATTTCGGGTTCTTGGTTCCAGTGCTGGCCCAAAGCAGGCGCTGCGGCATGGCGCCGCGCCCTTCCAACTGCTGCCAGCGAGGGCTCGCGCAAAGCTGCTGATAATGCCGGTAGGCCTGCTTGGCATTGGCAATTGCAACCTGTCCTTGCAAGCCGGCAAGCCGAGCTTGCTCAGCAGGATCCGACGATTCTTTAATCTTTTGGTCAAGCAGCTTGTCGGCCGCCGTATCGATGCGGCTCACAAAAAAGCTGGCTACGCTGGCGATGCCCGAAATATCGCCTCCCGCCGCCGCGCGCTTCTGCAGGCCGCGAATGAACGCTTCCGCCACATCGGCATACGCCTGCTGCGCGAATAGCAGTGTGACGTTGATGTTGATGCCTTCGCTGATCAACTGTTCAATGGCCGGTACGCCTTCCCTGGTTCCCGGCACTTTCACCATCAGGTTGGGCCGGGCAATTTCGCCCCAGAGCCGCCGCGCTTCCGAAATCGTCCCCTGGGTATCGCGGGCCAGCAGCGGCGAGACTTCAATGCTGACGTAGCCGTCACGCCGCCGCGTCTGGTTGTAAACCGAACGCATCACGTCGGCGGCATCGCGAATGTCGCGTACCGCGATGCGCTCAAATTTGTCAGCCGATGAAAGCGCCCCCTGGTTCAACTCCGCCAGGATGTCCTGGTAATCGGTGCTGCCGGCGATGGCCTTCTCGAAGATCGATGGGTTCGAGGTAAGGCCGCGCAGCCCATCTTCCGTGATGAGCCGCTGCAATTCTCCGCTTGTGATCAGCGAGCGGCGAATGTAGTCGAGCCAGATGGATTGGCCGATTTCGGTAAGCTGCAGCAGCGGATTTTGCTTTTCAACCAGAGTTGCCATTAAGAAACCTCACAACTGAACCGGGCAGGACAGACGGGGACAAGTGCTTACGATCGGCCGCGCGCGGCATTCATTGAATTCTTCGCTTCGGCGACCACGCGCTCGACCGTGAAGCCAAAATGCTTCAGCAACTCCTTGACTGGCGCTGACGCTCCGAAATCCGTGCGCCCCACCACCACGCCTTCGCTGCCGATGTACTCTTTCCAGCCCAGCGTCGTACCGGCCTCGACCGCAACGCGGGCGCGCACCGCAGGCGGAAGCACCTGCAGCTTGTACTCCGGCGGCTGGTGCTCGAACAGCTCCCAGCATGGCATGCTGACCACCCGCGCGCGCACGCCTTCGCCCTTGAGCTGCTCGTAGGCCGCAACGCAAAGCTGGAGCTCAGAGCCGGTTCCCATCAGGATAACTTCAGGATTTTCAGAATCCGCCATGATGTAAGCGCCACGCGCCGCGCCGCTGGCGGCAGCATACTTCGAGCGGTCAAACGTCGGCACCGCCTGGCGGCTCAGGACCAGGGCTGCCGGCTCATGCTTGAATCCCATGATCACGCGCCAGCACTCCGCCACCTCGTTGGCGTCAGCCGGGCGGAACACGTAGAGCCGTGGAATGGCGCGCAACGTCATCAACTGCTCGATGGGCTGGTGCGTCGGGCCGTCTTCGCCGAGGCCAATGCTGTCATGCGTGTAGATGAACACGCAAGGCAGCTCCATCAGCGCCGCCAGCCTGATAGCCGGCCGCATGTAGTCGGAAAAGATGAGGAAGGTCGCGCCATACGGCCGCAGGTCGGAAAGCGCCATGCCGTTCAGCACCGCGCCCATCGCATGTTCGCGGATGCCGAAGTGGAAATTTCGTCCGCCGTAGGTATGGTCTTCAAAGCTTTCGTCGCCGGAGATGAGCGTTTTCGTGGAAGGCGCGAGGTCGGCCGCGCCGCCCATGAACCACGGCACGTGCCGCGCGATTGCGTTCAGCACCTTGCCTCCCGACTCCCGCGTGGCTGATCCTTTGGCATCGGCAGGGAACTGGGGGATATCGCGGTCCCAGGCTTGCGGCAGCTCGCGGCGCTGCATCAATTCGAACTCACGATAAAGATCGGGAAACGCCCGCGAATATTTTTCCGCGTCCTGCAGCCAGCCATTCTCGAACTGCTCGCCGCGCGCAATGGCCTCGCGCATGTGCCGGCGCACTTCGTCGGGAACCAGGAACGTGGGCGATTCCGGCCACCCATAAGCTTTCTTGGTGAGGCGGATTTCATCGTCGCCGAGCGGCTCGCCGTGGGCTGCTGCCGTGTCCTGCTTATGGGGCGAGCCCCAGGCAATGTGGGTGTCCAAAATGATCATCGAAGGCGACGAGGGCTCGGCAACCGCCTTTTCGATGGCCTTTTCGATCGAGTCCAGATCGTTGGCGTCGGTGACGCGCTGCACATGCCATCCGTACGCCATGAAGCGTGCCGCCACGTCGTCGCTGTACGCCAGCGATGTCTTGCCTTCAATGGTGATGTGGTTGTTGTCGTAAATCCACAGCAGGTTTGAAAGCTTCAAGTGGCCGGCCAGCGAGGCGGCCTCGTGCGAAATCCCTTCCATCAGGTCGCCATCGCCGCAGATGGCGTAAATGCGGTAATTGAGCAGCGCATTGCCGTCGCGGTTGAATCGCTGCTCAAGCCAGCGCTCGGCAATTGCCATGCCCACGGAATTAGCAATGCCCTGGCCCAGCGGGCCGGTGGTGGTTTCAACTCCGGGCGTTAAGCCGTATTCAGGATGCCCGGGCGTTTTCGAGCCCCACTGCCGGAAGTGCTTCAGGTCGTCGAGCGAAACGTCGTAGCCGGTCAGGTGCAGCATGGCATAGAGCAGCATCGACGCGTGGCCGTTGGAGAGAATGAAGCGATCGCGGTTCGCCCAGTGCGGATTCCGCGGATTGAAGCGCAGGAACTTTCGCCACAGCACATAAGTGAGCGGCGCCAGCGCCATCGGAGTTCCCGGGTGGCCGCTGTTGGCCTGCTGCACCGCGTCCATGGCGAGAGTGCGCACCGTGTTGATGGCAAGCTGGTCGATGCCGGAGTGGACTTGAGCGGCAGTGCTGGTGTTGGCAGTCGGGATTGTCATGCGATCGCCTGGTGTCGGGCGGGCGGCGGCAACCCCAGTTGCGGAGCAGCTGCGCCGAGCGCGGAACACAGCAGTATAAGCGGAGCCGAACCTTATTTAGATTTCAAACCAGGCCGCGGGATGCAGTTTGCGGAAAACCATTGAGAGTTCATGCCGGCGAGAGCGGCCCCGCCCCGGCCGGGGAAGCAACCCTGCCGCGCTGAATTGCGGCAACCCGCGCAGCAGCAGCGAACGCCCGCCGCTCGGCTTTGCGCCGCCACACCAGCACCGGCAACAATACTACCGTGGTGAGCGCAATCATCTGCACAATGCCCGCCAGGTATTGCCCAAGCTGCGCTTCAATTGAAATCAACTGCGGAATCAGCGCCAGCCCTACCGCATTGAAGTAAATTCCCGACGATCGCGACAGCAGCATGCGCTCCAGGTAATCGAGGAACACGCCGATCCCAAAGGGAATTAAAACAACACCAAGCCATCCGAAGCTGATGTAAGCCTCGGCGATGAAGCCGCACGAGATCGATACCCCCTCCAGGTTCTCGTCATTCGTCAGCCCGTACGCAACCTGATACCACCTGTTGGCGTCGTTCATCGAAGGCTTGCTGGGCCACGCAAACCGTGGGATCCATGTGTACAAAAGGTAGGAGTACAGCCGGCCGTATTGGTACGGCACAACCCTTGGCGTGTATTCAAAAACATTCGCGGTCTGGTGCAGGATGTCGAGCCGTCCGATGCTCTCCCTGCCGAGCTGCTTCCATTCCGCGCCGCCCTGCCCGCTGATTGCGTCTCCCCAAAGGCGAGCCGACTCCGAGGTCCAATCAGCCACGCGCTCGGCTACCGTCGCGCTATCGGCCACATACCAGTAGCGATCGCGGAAACCCTGCTTGCCGGGCTGAAGGAACAGCACAACAAGAAAGATGAGCGCGATGGGAATAAGCGGCAGGCGCCTCCACTTCATGCAGTACGCCATTACTGTAACGACGCCTATGCCGACCACCGATCCCAACCAGCCGCTGGCAAGCCCGACGGCCGTACGGCCGGAAAAATATAAAGGCAGCCCGATCTTGTCCAGGTAGGTGCCGCGTTTTCGCTGGTAATCGAGGACGAGGAGCGCGAATGCAACCAGCGGGGCGAATTGAATCGCGACTTTTATGGGCTGTTTGAACAAGTCGCCTGAGCGATGAACCAGGGAATCGATTGACGGCGACGCCAGCAGTGCACCCAGCAGCAAACACCAAAGGTACGCATGAGAGTTGGTGTTCGACTTAAAAATGAAAATTTCCTGAGGCTGGGGCCCCCGACTCAGCCTCAGCATGTACCCCGCGCACATCGCAGCGCTTGCGACCACCCCGGCAACCATGGCCGCACCGACAGATTCCTGCGAGAGGTAACGCGTGCCGCTGGCGCCAATGACCGTTTCGCTGCCCCAGAACAATGGAAAAGAGAACGACACCCAGATCATCGCGCAGACCAGGGCAAGCAGGGGCGTATCCGAGGCGCTGCCGCGCTCACGCCATGCGAAGTAACTCACCGCGGTCAGCAGGGCCAAGGAAAAAGAGCACGCCACGCCGCCCAGCCTTACCTCATTAGCTCTGAGCAGCCACAGGCCTGAAGTGACCACAGCCGGCAGGAGGATGGCGCGCAGTCCCTGCATCGGCAGGGTCGCGGCGGAAGCGCGTGCGACTGGGCGGGGCACAGCCTGAAGCATGAAGATCCGCGCTCAGTATACCGAAAGCCAACCGCCGGTTCGATTGCTGTTTGTATACTGCGCTATGCTGCCCACCCCGATCGCAGCCCGGTCCCAAGACGCCGCTAAGCGCTCACCCGAAGCGGCCTCAGGCTCCCGCCTCTGGGTCGCGGCCGCAATCATCGCCGTCTTGATTGTGTACGCAATTCCGATTGTCCTTCCAATCGTGAACGCCGGGCGCGTTCAGCCGGTAAAAATGAAGGACGAAACGATCTACCTGGTTCGCGTAGCGGCTTTGCTGCGCGGCGGAACGTTAGGAAACCCCTACCTCGCCGGCCATGACAGTGAACCTACTTACATGCCGGGTTTTTCAGAGAGAGTGCTGGCTGCGTCAGCGGCGGGGCTGCATGTGCCGCTGCCCGATTTCGTCATCGCGCTGCGGTTACTGCAACCCGGGTTGATTTGCGCCCTGGTCGCGGCCCTGGCCATTCGGTTCGGCCTGAGTTACTTCTTGAGCGCCGCGGCAGGGCTTTTAGCTACGGTGTCGCCGTCGTCATCTCAACTGGTGTGGCACCCTCTCGGCGATCCAGGCTATCTCCGCTACTTCCGCTTCCTGAGCCCCGGCACGCATGTAATCTTTTTCTTGATCGCGGTCCTGGCGGTCTGCTGGTGCTGGCAGCGCCCGCGGTTCATGCCGTCGGCCATCGCGGGCCTGGCTGTCGGGGCCACCTTCTATCTTCCCATCTTCTATTGGGCAATCATCTGGCCCGCAGCAGTGTGCCTCTGCCTGCTTTCTGCGGACCGGCAGCAGCGGCGTTGGTTGGCCTTTGCCGCATTGATCGCTGCCATTCTCGCGGTGCCGGTTGCCAATGCATCGCTTCACAATGCTATGAATCCAGTGGTTCAGCAAACCCTGCACCGCTGGCCGACGCTGATGTTGCTTCCCGGGCGTCACCCTGAAGACATGCAAGTCCCGCTGCTGCTCTCAGTCGTAATGATCGCGGCCGTTCTCGCCTGGCGAAGTTCTGTTCCGCTGCGGTTCCTGGCGCCGTTTTTTGTTGTCGCTGTGCCCGTCCTGTTCCAAAACGTCCTGACAAATCGCAGCATTCAGGCCTATCACTTCGTAGATCCCCTCCTGCCTTTGGCGGCGGTCGGTGCAGTGGCGATCTTCCAATGCATGCGGCTGCCGCAGAACCCAGTGCTTCTGCTTTGCATCGTGCTTACCGCGGGTGGAGCGGTGCGAATGACGGTTGACGAATCGCGCTTGCACGCGCTCATCCGGCAGGAGCCTTATGTCTGGGACCTGCCGGCCGTCATGCCGCGCACGCTGCGGGCGCTTGAGCAGAGCACGTCGGCGGGTTCAGTCGTCCTGTCTTCGAATGACATCATGGAAACGCTGCCGATCTTTACCCACAACACGGTTTATTACGCCGTTTTTGCGCGACAGCACGTTGCTCCCGATTCAGAAATCAACACGCGCGAAGCTGACACGGAGCAGCGGCCAACTCTCCACACCCTCCACTACCGCGTGGATTACCTCCTGACGGCCAGCGGCGAGTGCGCCGGTGGCGGCGACATCATCTTCCATGACGCACAAGAGCACACCTGCATCACGCGAGTGTCAGTTGATCATTCAGCGGCTACGACAGGCGCAAAATGAAAGGAGTATGCCGTCACCACTTACGAAAGTGCCCTACAATCCATTCCCCGCGATTGAGCGCAACTCCGAAGCAATCAATCGAGGATCGAACTGCGTGCTTTAGGATCCCGCTGTAGTCGCCCCGCCGGATGTAGTTCCTGATGAAGAAGGGGTCATAGTAACTGCTCCACATTGAGGCTGTTCGCAGCTTGAGCGTCGTGAAGCCCGTCCTTGCGAAAAGGGCCTCCAGCGATTGGGGAGTGAAGCCCGTCAGGTGCTCCGGGGCGTACAGCGCGCAAAGCCGCTCACCCTTTGTCGGTACGACCCCCAGCTTGTTTCGAATCTGAAACGACAGGCACTCCCGGTGCGGTACATGCACCGCGATGACGCCGCCGACAAAAAGTTTGTCGCGCAACAAAGTCACCAGCTCGAGAGGGCTATCGACATGCTCGAGGACGTGGTGGCAAGTAATCACGTCAGCCGTGGCGCTGGGAACTTCTTCGAGGCGGACGTACTTTACCCCGAGAAATCGTCGGCCTACCTCAATTGCGTTTTCCGATATCTCGACGCCGCTCGCATCCCATCCCTCCTCGCCGGCAACCCGGCAGTAATAACCGGGGCCAGCGCCGATATCGAGCAGGGTCCTGCCGGCGGTATAGCCGGCGAGTCGGGCGAGTTGCTTGCGGAACTTGGCACGGCGTATTTCCACTTCCCAAGACACGCGTTCCTGATCCCAGTCAGCCGTGTACTCGTAGTAGTGGCCGTAGGTGGTCGCCTTCACCGCTGTGCGGTCGAAAAAAATGACGCCACAGTTGTTGCATTCGAGGACCGGGAGCCCGCTTCTAGAGCCCCAAACGCGCGGAGTTGCAGATTGACAAGCGGGACAGGCGGGTGCCTCGGATGGAGCCGTTGCTGCGGTAGCCATGATTCCGCAAGTATAGAGTGATTGCCGCTCTGGTACTCCAGCAAAACTGAGCCTGTTTCTCTAGAGCTACGGGCCGGCGCGGGCATCGGCCGCTACGATCCAGCCCGCAAGGTGACTTCGGCAACCCAAAGGTGGCCGCGGATCTGCGATGCCGAGGGCGACCGGATGATGCGCACCGCGATGAGCGCTGTTGATGGCGGCACGTGGAACGCAGCAGAAATATCGTGCCAACCCGTGTTGCCCGTGACCGCGTCAGTGGCCCCCAGCAGCTTGTGCGACGCCGCATCGAACGCCGCAAGCCGCGGGCCATCGACGGCTTCAATTTCGGAGCGTACCCTGGCGGAAATGCGGTAGCCGGCGCCGGGCGTCACCGCAACCAACTGATAAATTCCTGCGTCCACCGGGCTGCCGTCGAACCCAATCGCGAGCGACGATCCTGCGCCGCCGCCTGCGGCTTTATCGATCGAAACTGCCACGTCAGGCTGCGCGCCGTAGCGCCAGTCAAAGCTGGCGTTCAGAACCGGCAGCGCAAAGTTCGCATTCACCACCAGGTTCCCGGATTGTGGAGCGTAGCCGTGCATCTCCGGCGTCGCGGCCGCGTAATGCCGCCACTGCTCCAGCGCATCAGCAGCGCGGCCGTGGGCGAGCAGGAAATTGAAGTAAGGCAGCGCCTGCTGCGGCGCGATCGCAATGTTCAGCGACTCTGCCCGCCGCCACACCTTTTCCGAGTCCTCTACGCGATTCAGGTAGGTAGTGAGCCCAAGCAGCGTCTCATAAGGCGAGTGCGATGGAGGCACGGCCTCGGCCATGATGGTGTCAACGCTGCCCGTCACCTTCCAACAGAGCTCAAGGTATGAATTCCAGTTTGCGGCGCCATACTGCATGGCGGTGCGCATCTGGTGCAGCGCATTAAACGTGTCGCCGCGCATCAGGTTCAGGTTCGCAACGTCCCACAGAACGGCGGTATCGTAAGGCGCCGCGCGCTCGGCCCGCAGGATGGCATCATCGCGACGTGCTGCATCGCCGGCGACGCTCGAGGCCGCTGCCAGCTCAATCCAGTAATCGGCGGGATATGGATTCAGCCTGACGGCGGCCTCATATTCCTGCATTGCGGCCTGCACATCGTGATCTTCCAGCCACAGGCGCCGCCCCAGCGCATAGTGCAGCGCTGAGCTGTCGCCGGCAACTCTGATGGCGCGGCGAAGTTCAGCGGTTGACGCCGAGTGCACGCGGCTTTGCGCGATGTAGGCTCGCGAACACAAGGTCAGGTACACGCCGGCAGCGGCGACCGCCCCGAGCATGAGCGCCGTTTTGTACGCAGCTTTCATGCGCATGTCACCCGCGCGCGGCAGCCCGCGCGCGTTTCCCCTTCGACTGCCGGCGGCCGACGACCTGCCGGCAGGCCGCGGCAGTCGCCTCGGCCGCGACTTCCGGGGTGAACGTCGAACTCAGCCGCAGCGCACGCTCACTCATCGCGAGAACGCGGCCGCGGTTGCCGGCCCATGCTGTCATGGTGGCAGCCAGCTGCCCCACGTCATTGAAGCGAACGATGTCGCCCGTACCCTGGTCCGCAACCAGGTCAGGCCCGCAGCCCACACGATCGCTCACCATGCAGGGCAGTCCGCACGCCATGGCTTCATTGACAACCATGCCCCAGGTTTCTTCGCTGTGTAGAACCAGGGCGTCGGCCGCGGCATAGGCGGCTGCAATTTCCGATTGATTCATAAAGCCGGCAAACCTCACCGGCGCGCCTTGAGCGCGCGCTTCGTCCTCGCATGCGGCGCGTAGCGGTCCGTCCCCCACCATCAGCCCCTGCACGCTCGCGCCAGCGGCGGCGGCAGCCGCAACCGCCCTGACAAAATCCAGCGGATACTTTTTCGCCACAAACTTTCCCGCGAAAACAAAAGTAAGATCGTGCGCGTTCAATTGCCAGCGCGCGCGCACGCCGCCGCGGTCCGCCCGATGCCGCTCGGCTTCGGCGCGCCACCATTCCACATCAATCGTATGCGGAATAATGAAGACATTTTCTGGCGGCACGCCGTAATTGAGGA
>JAJPJZ010000364.1 GCA_021323935.1 Terriglobia bacterium
CTTCGGCATGCTCTCCAAGTACGCCATGCCGTTTTTCGTATGTGGCTTGATCGTCGGCGTGGTCGCGACCAGCGCGCGACGCTATCTGTTTTCAAAGTGGATGTGGCTGGGCGCGGCCGTCGCTTTCATCATCTTTCTTCCCAACCTGATCTGGCAGGTGCGCCACCACTTCATCTATCTCGATTTCGTGCGCCACATTCACGCCCGCGATCGCGCTGAAGGCCGCACCGACTACTTCTTCCTTAGCCAGTTCAGGATGACGCTGCTGGCCGCGCCGCTCTGGGTCGCCGGCCTGGTGTGGTGCTTATGCTCCCGCGCCGGCAAGCGCTTTCGCCTGCTCGGCTTCATGTACGTGGTGCCGCTGGTCCTGTTCCTGATTGCCCGCGGGCGCGACTACTACCTCGCCGGCGCCTATCCCATGCTCTACGCCGCCGGCGCCGTCCACGCCGAGCGCTGGGCCGCTTCGCTGCGCCGCGACTGGCGCAGGTCGCTCGAAGCGCTCATCGCACTCGCGCTCCTGGTCAATGCCGCCGTTGCCGCGGCTTTCTTCCTTCCGCTCGCGCCCATTAATTCACGCTGGTTCAAGGTCGCATCGTCGCTGCAGGGCGATTACCGCGAAGAAATCGGCTGGCCTGAGCTGGTCGAAACCGTGGCTCGCATCCGCGACAGTCTTCCTGCCGAGGATCGCGCCCACCTCGGCATCGTCGCCAACAATTACGGCGAAGCCGGCGCCATCAATCTCTACGGCCCGCAATACGGCTTGCCGCGCGCCATCAGCGGCGTCAACTCATTCTGGTACTACGGCTACCCTGATCCACCACCCCAGGTGCTCATTGTTCTTGGCATCTCGCCCGCGAGTGCCGAGCGCAACTTCAACTCCTGCCGCGTCGCCGCTCACACCTGGAACCGCTATGGCATCGCGAACGAAGAAACCAGCGACCACCCCGACATCCTGCTGTGCGGCCCGCCCCGCCGCGGCTGGGCCGAATTCTGGCCGCGCTTCCAGCGCTTCGGCTGAGCTTTCCTACCGCGTCCACGAATACGTGATCTTCAAAGCGATCTTCTGCTGCCGCACGTTTTCCGGATTCCCGGCCGCGATGGCCTGGAACCGCGTGCCCGCGTTGTAGATGAAATAAATGTCGCTGTCCGGCCGATACGTATAGCGAATGCGGAAGTTCACGCTCACCGCCTCGGTCTGCGCCGTATCCACCTGCACGAACGTAGTCGCATTCAGGAAGCGGTTGATGGCATAGCTGGCCTGCAGCCCGGCCAGGTCAATCCTAAAATTACCCTGCGGCAGCCGAAACGCCTCCAGCGTGTCGCTGGCGCTAAACTCCACGTGCGCATTCGGGCGGTAATCGGCCGTGACGCCGCCCGACTGCAGTGTGCCGGTGTAATACGTGCCCCAGTTGTAATTTCCCGTCGCAGTCAGCCGGTGCGCCTGCGGCGAGCGCAGCGAGAACCCGCTGATGTGGTAGCGATAATCTCCCGTCGGGATGGCCACCGCCTTGTAGAGGTGCAGCGGCGTCGTGAGCAACTGCCACGTGGTGTCATAGACGGCCAGCCCGAACGACGCGCCATTGTTCCACGTCACCGCCAAGTTCGGCGTGAATTCGCGGTACACCCGCCGCCCCGCCGTGTTGGGATCGTCAGTGTAGTACGGCCCCGCATCGATCTCGCGGATCCCGAAGAATTTCGGCCGCCACGCCAGGTTCGGGCTGATGATCGTCGGCTGGTCATCCGAGCGCGTCACGAATCCCATCTCGGCATTGAAGTTCTTCTCCGTGACGCCGTGCCCTGCGTAAATGTTGAACCAGTTGTTGGCATACGTCAGCCGCCCGCCGAACGCCGAATTCTCGGCATTCAGCCCGGGCGTGAACGTCCTGGCGTAATAGCCGCGCAGGTTCAGGTTCTTAAACAGAATCACCTTGGCATCGGCGCCAAACGCGCGGTTGTAGCTGTCGGCCGCAGCCGCCGGCCCCAGCAACGCCAGGTCAGGAGTCCGCCCCGCCTCTTTATCCGTGTAAATCAGGCCCACGTAGGACCCGGCATTCAGCGGCTTCTTCACTCGCGCAATTGCATAATTTGCGCTCGGATTCGGCCCGGTCTCGCGCGTGCTCACATCCATCAGCCCCAAATCGAATCCCGCGGCATGCCCTGCAATCTTGCCGCCGGCATTGATCGGCACTTCCTGGCCGCTCAGCGGATCCACTCCAATCTGCCGCGTGAAGAACAGCAGGTCCTGGTTCCACAGCAGGAAATTAAAAACGTCAGCATCTTCCAGGAAGAAGCGCCGCTTCTCCGGCACGAACACCGGGTAGGGCGTCAGGTTGAACTGCTGCTGGTCAACATCGGCATCTGAAAAATCCGTGTTGATCGTGCCCACCGCAATCAAGTTGCTCGTCAGCCCATACTTGATGTCGCCGCCGCCGGTGTGCAGCGCATCCCAGGGCTGGCCCTGCAGCGCCTGCCCGCCCACCAGCCCATACGGCTTGATCACCAGCAACCGGCTGTGCTCCAGGCCGCTCAGGCCTTCGAGTTCGCCCGCCTGCGACACGCGCCAGAAGCCGAAAACCCGCCGATACCCCGACCACTCGTCCTCTTCGTTCTTGCGCCGGATGAACCGCCTGAAGTTCAGCCCCCAGTTCACCGCGCCCCACCCGGCGCCCGCCGCGCCACCTGATGAAGCCCCGCCAAAGTTCAGCGTGCTGAACGGAATCGCGATCGTTGCCGTCCAGCCGTCGCCGGTAATGCGCGCCGCTGAGATCCACAGCCCGTCCCAGCTCGGGTCCACCATGCTGTCATTCGTGGTGGGCGCCTGCTCTTCAATCACCTCGCCATCGCGCTGCGTGCCCAGCGGATTCACCTCGAACACGTACCCGTTGCGCCGGCTCATGGTCGCGTCAATCATCACCGCGAAGTTGTCGTCCAGGTCCTGCGAAAGGTCGCGGCGCAACTGCCTCGCCACAATGGCCTGCGGATCGCGGTCAAAACAGTGCACTCCAAAATAAATATGGTTCGCGTCGTAAAGAATGCGCACTTCCGTGCGCTCAGTCGCGGGCTGGGTTTCGAGCGGCTCTTTCTGGCGAAAGTCACTGATCACCGGCGCCGCCGCCCACGCCGGGTCATTGAGCGTGCCGTCAATCTTGGGCGCGTGATCGGTGCGCGCCGCGTGCGCAATGCGCTGCGTGCCCACGCTGTCCTGCGTGCCGGCCTGCGTGGGCGACGACTCGCCGGCCGCCGCCGCCGCTTCGTGCTTCTTCTCCCCCAGCGCCGAAGCCGAAAACAACGCCGCCAAACCAACTACACAAACCAGCCCGGCCAGCCGCCGCTGCAGTGCGTTCCCCAATCCGCCATCTTAGCTTCGGCCGCGTGCATCCCGCCATCACGCCATTACAATTGACCCTTGCCCACTCACCTCACCTACGCCCACATCATCGAGCTTCTACGCCATCTCTATGCCCGCACTTCCGGCCTCTCCATCTCCGCTGCGGCCGATTCCAACGACCTCTCCGCCTGGAGCAAGCCCCCGGGCATGAGTCCGAAAGAGCTCGGAGAACTCGCCGAGCAGGCCTGCGCGCTGATGGCTGCCCAAAAGCGGATCGCTACCGCCAAGCCCTACGGCGAAACCCTGCCCTTCGATCTCGTCGCCATCCCTCGCCGCAAACCTTTTCCGCTGTTCAAGCTTCAAGTCCGTTGCTGCGCCTACCACCAGAACTCCATCTACCATCTCCACCTGCGGAAAAACTCCGGCCGCGACCCGTTCCAAAAAGGCGACTTCGATTTCATGGTCGCCCTTCTCATCCCGGCCGCAGCCTGGTACATCATCCCGTTCCGCGCCCTCCCCAGGACCGTCTTCTCCGCCCTTCATCCCGCCGAAACCCGCAAATCCAAATTCGGCCCGCTCGATCGCTACCGCAACCGCTGGGACCTCCTGCAGTAACCGGCAGCCGCCAACCTCGCCCCACCCCCGAGCATTCCTCTGTCGGGATGGGTCCTGTGCAGGAACAATCCTTGTGTGGAAACGAATTCTTGTGTGGCGACGGGCCTCTCGCCCGTCCCGCCCTCCCTCTGCCCTCTGCTTCTCTCTACTTGTGTTGCTTCTGTCTTGACGTGGGGACGGGCGCCCCGCCCGTCCTTCCCGCTGCCCCGTGTTGCCTTCTGATATAACTCCTCTCAAAGCCGCATGCCCGCCGATCTAATAGCTGCATACTTTAAACCCCCGCCCTGCCTCTGCCCTCTGCTTCTCTCTACTTGTGTTGCTTCTGTCTTGACGTGGGGACAGGCGCCCCGCCCGTCCTTCCCGCTGCCTCGTGTTGCCTTCTGATATAACTCCTCTCAAAGCCGCATGTCCGCCGATCTAATAGCTGCATACCTTAAATCCCCGCCCCCACGCTGCCCTCTGCTTCTCTCTACTTGTGTTGCTTCTGTCTTGACGTGGGGACGGGCGCCCCGCCCGTCCTTCCCGCTGCC